>NZ_BAAAMR010000055.1:0-70083 GCF_039529375.1 Actinomadura napierensis | reverse complement strand
GCCATCGCGGTGGCGCCCGCGCCGCCGCGCCGCGCCGCCCCTAGTGGCGCCCCCAGCAAGCTCGTCGTCGTCCAGGGCGAGCGGGCGGGCACCGTCATCGATCTCACGGGGGTGCCCATCACCATCGGACGGGCCAATGACGCCACGCTCGTGGTGACCGACGACTACGCTTCGACCCGGCATGCCCGACTTTATGCGCAGGACGGTCAGTGGATCGTGGAAGATCTCGGCTCGACCAATGGCACATATCTCGGACGCACGAAGGTCAGCCGGCCGATGCCGGTACCGCCCGGCGTACCGATCCGTATCGGCAAGACCGTGATCGAGCTGCGCAAATGACTCTGGGAATCCGCTACGCCGCGCGCTCCGACGTCGGCATGCTGCGCGAGGGCAACGAGGACTCGGCGTACGCGGGGGCGCACCTGCTCGCGGTGGCCGACGGGATGGGCGGGCACGTCGGCGGCGAGATCGCCAGTGCCGCCGCGATCGACGCGCTCCGCGGGCTCGACAAGGACCTGCCCGCGAACGAGCTGCTGGCCGCGCTCGAGCACACGGTGAAGACGGCCAACGACAACCTGCACCGCATCGTGGAGTCCGACCCCGCCCTGCAGGGCATGGGGACGACGCTGACGGCGATGCTGTGGGCGGGCAATCAGGTCGCGCTGGTGCACATCGGCGACTCCCGGGCGTACCTGCTGCGGGACGGCAGCCTGTTCCAGATCACGCACGACCACACGCTGGTGCAGTCGCTGGTGGACGAGGGCCGGATCAGCCCGGACGAGGCGGCGACGCACCCGCAGCGGTCGCTGCTGCTGCGCGCGCTCGACGGCCGCGGCGAGGTCGATCCGGACCTGTCGCTGCGGGAGGCGAAGGTCGGCGACCGCTACCTGCTGTGCTCGGACGGACTGTCCGGCGTGGTGACGGCCGAGACGATCTTCCAGGTGCTGACGGACGTGGCGGAGCCGGAGCAGGCCGTCCGGCAGCTGATCGACCTGGCGAACCGGGGCGGCGGCCCGGACAACATCACCTGCGTGGTCGCGGACGTGGTGGACCTGGAGCGGCATCCGCCGACGGGCGGGCCCGGCCACGCGGTGGGCGCGGCGGCGAACGCCGCGCCGCCGGAGCCGCCGGGCGGCGGGACGGGCCCGAACATCACCGTGGCGGACACCCCGGCGGGGCGCGCGGCGCAGCTGCGGGACACGATGCCGCAGCCGCCGGTCGCGGTGGACGAGATGCCGCCGCCGGCGCCGATGCCGATGAACGAGCCGATGGCGGGGCCGCCCGGCGCGATGCCGCAGGGCATGCAGGAGCCGATGGCGGCGCCGCGGGGACGCGGTGCGCGCCGGTGGACGTGGCTGATCGTGGTCGCGGGCGTCGTCGTGGTCGCCGTCGTGGCGGGCGGCTTCGTGCTGATCCAGAACGTCCGGAACGGCTACTACATCGGCGCGGAGAACGGCAGGGTCGTGCTGTACCGCGGGACGACGCAGAAGGTCCCGCTGATCAGCCTGTCCCGCAAGGCCGACCGGCAGCCGAACCCGCCGATCCTGCTCGCGGACCTCCCCAAGAACGTGCAGGACCAGGTGAAGGGCACCTACTCGGTGAACGGCCCGTCCGCGCTGGACGAGCTGAAGAGCCGGGTGTGCAAGTACGTCCTCACCCAGGAGGCGGGGAAGGTCGTCATCGTCAAGGGGCAGGGCCAGCGCAGCTGCACGCCGCAGAAGGTCACCAACAGCGACATCCCGCTGAACGAGTTGCCGACGTCGGACGCGAACGCGGTGACGAGGGGAGGTCTGGCGTTCATCGGCCAGCAGGCGGCGGAGGCGAAGCTCAAGGAGCTGGGCGACCGACGGGACGCGTGCAAGGCGAGCAACCCCTCGATCAAGGACTGCCCGTCCGACGGGGGAAGCCGTAGATGAACTCGCTCGGGGAGCAGATCAGGGCCGTCCTGCCGTACCAGCGGCGGAACGCGGCGTCGTTCGCGCTGCTGTTGTTCGCGATGGTGCTGACGCTGTCGGCGTTCGCGGAGGTCGGCCTGGCCCGGGACGGGTACCTCCCCGCCGGGCTGTTCACCTACGGCGGCGCGCTGCTGGTGCTGGCGCTCGCCGCCTACTTCGTGCAGGCGAAGTTCCTGCCGTACGCCGACCCGCTGCTGCTGCCGCTGGCGGTGGCGCTGAACGGGCTCGGGCTGGCGATGATCTACCGGCTCGACCTCGACACCAGCGAGGGCCACAAGGTGGCGCAGCTGGCCGGCAAGAAGCTGATCCCGGACGACGCGAACGCGACCCAGCAGCTGATCTGGACGTTCGTCGGGATCGTGCTGTTCGTCGGCGCGGTCATGATCATGCGGGAGACCACGAAGCCGGACGCGCCGCTGTCGTTCACGCCGAAGACCGCGCAGCGCTACACCTACCTGATCGGCCTCACCGCGATCATCCTGCTGCTGCTGCCGATCGTGCCGGGCATCGGCGCGCAGATCAACGGCGCGCGGGTGTGGATCCACGTCGGGCCGCTGTCGGTGCAGCCGGGCGAGTTCGCGAAGCTGCTGCTGGTGGTGTTCTTCGCCGGCTACCTGGTGAACAAGCGCCAGGCGATGTCGCTGATCGGCAAGAAGATCGGGCCGTTCAGCCTGCCGCGCGCCCGCGACCTGGGCCCGATCGTCGTGATCTGGTTCTTCTGCCTGGGCGTGCTGTTCATGCAGAAGGACCTCGGTACGGCGCTGCTGTTCTTCGGCCTGTTCGTGTCGATGCTGTACATCGCGACGCAGCGGGTGTCGTGGGTGGCGATCGGCATCGGGCTGCTGGCGGTCGGCGTCTTCGTGGCGACGCAGCTGCCGTTCATGGCCCACGTCAACCAGCGCATCGACATCTGGCAGAACCCGAAGCCCTACTTCGACGGCGGCTGCCTGCTGGACAGCGGCAAGGTCGTCCCGGTGAACCCCGACACCACGATCTACAAGCGGGAGAAGGCGGCCGGCAGCCCCTACCCGGGCTACGCCGCCTGCGCGAAGCTCGGCGGCGACTACTCCGACAGCCGGCAGCTGATGATGGGGCTGTTCTCGCTCGGCGAGGGCGGGGTGCTCGGCAAGGGCCTCGGCCAGGGCGAGCCGTGGCGGACGCCGCTGTCGTTCAGCGACTTCATCTTCGACTCGATGGGCGAGGAGCTCGGGCTGACCGGGCTGATGGCGCTGCTGCTGGTCTACGCCTTAATCGTGCAGCGCGGCATGAAGACGGCGGTGGCCGCGCGGGACCCGTACCTGAAGCTGTTCGCGGGCGGCGTCTCGTTCGTGCTGGGCCTGCAGGTCTTCGTGATCGTCGGCGGGGTCACCAAGCTGATCCCGCTGACCGGCCTGACCACGCCGTTCCTGTCGCAGGGCGGTTCGTCGCTGATGGCGAACTGGATCCTGATCGCGATCCTGGTGCGGATGAGCCACGACGCGCGCAAGCCCGCCCCCCAGGCCATCCAGGACGAGGGCATGACCCAGATCGTGAGCACGAGGTGATCTTTCCCGTATGAACATGGACAAGCCGATCCGGTGGGTGGCCGTCTTCGGGATGTTGCTGTTCTTCGGGCTGATGGCGCAGGTGAACTACGTCCAGGGCAGCCAGGCGGAGAGCCTGCGCACCGACCCGCACAACGCGCGTCAGTACCAGGAGGTGTTCAACGCGCCGCGCGGCCAGATCTCGGCGGGCGGCGAGGTGCTGGTGACGTCCACCCCGACGGGGAAGGACAACCCGAAGTACGGCCGGACCTACAAGGACGGCCCGGTGTTCGCGCCGCTCACCGGCTACTTCAACGGGAACGCCACGCAGGTCGAGCGGGCCTACAACTCGCTGCTCGGCGGCAAGGACAAGCGGATCGCCAACCAGCACTGGTTCGACACGTTCATCGGTAAGAAGCCCGAGGGCGCGAACGTCGAGCTGACGGTCGACCCGCAGGCGCAGCGGACGGCGTACGCGCAGCTGAAGGCGAACACGGAGGCGGGCCGGCGCGGCGGCGCCGTGGTGATCGACGCGAAGACGGGCGCGGTCCGGGTGGCGGCGTCGTGGCCGTCCTACGACCCGAACGAGGTCGCGCCGCAGACCGGCGACAAGGGCGCCAAGCGGCTGGAGCAGCTGGAAAAGGGCAGCGGCGTGGTGCGGCCGCTGAACGACAACGCGCTGAGCCAGACGTTCCCGCCGGGGTCGACGTTCAAGACGGTGACGGGGACGGCCGCGATGAACCAGCTCGGCATGAACGACCAGACGACGCTGGACACCTCGCCGCTGACGCTGCCGGAGTCGGGGACGAACCTGCCGAACGACAGCGACACCGGCGCCTGCGGGGGGCAGGCACCGATGAAGGACGCCTACGCCCAGTCCTGCAACACCTCGTTCGGGCGGCTGGCGCTGCAGCTCGGCATCGAGCGGCTGAACAAGGGCGCCGCGGAGTACGGGTTCGGCAAGTCGGTGAAGATCGAGCCGCAGATGCCCGCCGCGGAGAGCGACGTGCCGGTGAACTACACCGACGCGGACGGCAAGCAGCAGCACACCGGCCGGGACGCGACGGCACGCTCCGGCATCGGGCAGGAGAACGTGCGGGCGACGCCGCTGCAGATGGCGATGGTCGCCTCGGCGATCGTGAACGGCGGCAAGCTGATGAACCCCTACGTCGTCGACAAGGTGCGGGCCAAGGACCAGAGCGAGCTGTACAGCGTGTCGCCGAAGGAGTACAGCCAGCCGCTGTCGGGGAGCCAGGCGTCGCAGTTCCAGGCCATGATGCGCGCGGTGGTGCAGTCGGGCACCGCGACGAACCTGAAGGGCGACGACATCGCCGGCAAGACCGGTACCGCCGAACAGGGCCCCGGCAACCCGAACGCGCGCTGGTTCATCGGGTTCGCCCCGGCCGACAACCCGCGGTACGGGTTCGCGGTGATGACCGAGGGCAAGGGCTTCGGCGCGACCGGCGCGGGTCCGATCGCCGCGGCGATCATGCGCCAGGTGTTGAAGAAGTGAGCGTGGGCCTCGTCCTCAACGACCGGTACCGGCTGCTGGAGCGGCTGGCCACCGGCGGGATGGGCGAGGTCTGGCGGGCCCGGGACGAGTCGCTCGGCCGTCCGGTGGCGGTGAAGCTGCTGCGGCTGGAGCTCGGCGCGGACGTGTCGGCGCGCGGCCGGTTCGAGTCGGAGGCGCGGTTCGCGGCGGGCCTGGCGCACGGCGGGATCGCGCAGGTCTTCGACTTCGGCGAGCAGCACGGCCGGACGTTCCTGGTCATGGAGCTGGTGCCGGGCGAGCCGCTGGACGAGATCCTGGCGCGCGACGGCGGGCTGCCGGTGGAGGCCGTGCTGGACCTGCTGGCCCAGGCGGGCCGGGCGCTGGCGGTGGCGCACGAGGCGGGGATCGTGCACCGGGACGTCAAGCCGGCGAACCTGATGGTGTCGCCGGACGGCACCCTGAAGGTCACCGACTTCGGCATCGCGCGGCGGCTGGCGGCGGCGTCGCAGACCCAGACCGGGATGGTCATGGGGACGGCGCACTACATCTCGCCGGAGCAGGCGTCGGCGGGGGAGATCACCACGGCGGCGGACCTGTACTCGCTGGGCGTCGTGGCCTACGAGTGCCTGGCGGGCGAGCCGCCGTTCGACGGGCAGACGCCGGTGGAGGTGGCGCTCAAGCACGTCCGGGACGCGCCGCCGGAGCTGCCGGCGCGGGTGCCGGCGGCGGCGCGGGCGCTGGTCGGGCAGATGCTGGCGAAGGACCCGGCGGACCGGCCGGACGGGGCGACGGCCGTCGCGGACCGGGCGCTGGCGATCCGCCGGGCGCTGAGCACGGGCCGCAGGGCGCGGGACGGCTGGAACGCGGCGGAGCGCCCGACGGTCGTCGATCCGCTGGCGGCGCCGCTGCGGACGGCGCCCGCGGCTCAGGGCGCGACACGGCGAGCATCCGATATGTCGGAATTTGACGCAGCCGGTGCGGCGGATAACCTCACCAACGGGACAGTGACCGGGCAACGGCGCACGGCACTGGCGCTCACCTCGGTCGCCGCCGTGCTGCTCGTGGTGGGCGTCATCGTCGCCGGCTCGTGGTGGCGGGGCGCGTCCGGCTCGGCCCCCGACCGGCGGGACGAGCCGCAGGCCCCCGCGACGAGCCCGGTCGGCGGCGACAGCGTCGACGTCCCGGCCACCCGTTCCCCGAAACCGTCCGCGCGCCGGACGCCGACCCCCGCACCGGCTGTCACCGGCCCGCACCGGGCGCATAGGATCCCTCCGTCAACGCCACGGAACCACCGCGCGTCCCCTACACGCAAGCCGACCACGAAACCGTCCCGGGCGACTCCCACCGCCCCTGAGCCCACACCGACACCGACGGTGAGCACCACGACTCCGTCAACTCCGACCCCGGATCCCTCTCCCACAGGGAGCGGGGAGCTAAGTTCGGACCACAAGGTGTAGACGTACGAGGGAAAGTGCACATATGAGTCAACCTCGGCTGCTCGGCGGCCGCTACGAGCTCGACACGGTGATCGGGCGCGGCGGCATGGCCGAGGTCTACCGTGCCCGTGACCTGCGATTGGATCGCGTGGTCGCGATCAAGACGCTGCGCTCTGACCTGGCGCGCGACCCCACGTTCCAGGCCCGGTTCCGGCGCGAGGCCCAGTCCGCCGCGTCGCTGAACCACCCCTCGGTCATCGCGGTGTACGACACCGGCGAGGACATGATCGGCGACACCCCGATCCCGTACATCGTGATGGAGTACGTCGACGGGAGCACGCTGCGCGACCTGCTGCGGGAGAACCGCGCGCTGCTCCCCGAGAAGGCCCTGGAGATCACCGACGGGATCCTGCGCGCGCTGGACTACAGCCACCGCGGCGGGATCGTGCACCGCGACATCAAGCCGGCCAACGTGATGCTCACCCGGCAGCACGAGGTCAAGGTCATGGACTTCGGCATCGCCCGCGCCATGGCCGACTCGGCGTCCACGATGACGCAGACCGCGCAGGTGATCGGCACCGCGCAGTACCTGTCGCCGGAGCAGGCGCAGGCCAAGCGGGTGGACGCCCGCAGCGACATCTACTCCACCGGCTGCGTGCTGTACGAGCTGCTGACCGGCCAGCCGCCGTTCACCGGCGACTCCCCGGTCGCGATCGCCTACCAGCACGTCCGGGAGGAGCCGGTCCCGCCGTCGCAGATCGATCCGCAGATCCCGCAGTGGGCGGACGCGATGGTCCTGAAGGCGATGGCGAAGGACCCCGACCACCGCTACCAGAACGCGACGGAGTTCCGGCAGGAGATCCAGCGCGTCCTGCAGGGCCAGCCGGTCGCCTCGACGGCGGCGTCCACGATGATGATGGGCGCGCAGCAGCAGGGCACCCAGGTGATGGGCGGCTACCCGGGGGGCGGCCCGGCGCACACGCAGGTGCAGCGCCCGATGGACGACGGCTACAACCTGCCGCCCGTCCACTACGACGAGGACGGCGAGCGCCGCGGCGGCGCCGGCAAGAAGGCCGCGCTGTGGATCGGGCTCGCCGTGCTGTTCATCGGCGGCGCCGCGCTCATCGGCTGGATGATGAGCGGGGGCGGCGGCGGGACCGAGAAGGTCGCGGTCCCGAGCGGCATCGTGAACGTCTCGCAGGAGAACGCCACCGCGGAGCTGACCAAGGCCGGCCTGAAGGTCGGCACGGTGACGGAGCAGTACAACGGCGACGTCAAGAACGGCTACGTCATCAGCTCCGACCCGGTGCCCGGCAAGAGCGTGACCAAGGGCTCGTCGGTGGCGCTGGTGGTCTCCAAGGGGAACAAGCCGCCGCCGCAGGTGGAGGTCCCGGACGTCACCGGCAAGCCGTACTCGCAGGCCAAGAACACGCTGGAGGACAAGGGCTTCGAGGTCGAGCACTCGGTGCAGACCAGCGACAGCGTCCCGCGGCTCAGCGTGATCAGCTCCGACCCGCCGGGCGGCACCAAGGCCAAGAAGGGCTCGACGGTGAAGCTGGTCGTGTCGAACGGCCCGAGCAGCATCAAGGTGCCGGCGCTGTTCAACAACAGCAAGCGGGCGGCCTGCGCCAAGCTGGAGGGCCTCGGCCTGAAGTGCAAGGTGCAGGAGGGCGCGCCGCCGCCGGACAAGCAGGTCGCGACCGGTTTCGTCTACGACCAGTCGCCCGGCCAGGACGCGACGGTGGCGCCCGGCGACACGGTGACGATCTTCGTGGCGCAGAAGCCGTCGCCGACGCCGAACCCGACCGACACCTCGCCGAACCCGCAGTGGCCGACCGGGTTCCCGAATCCCGGCGGCGACTAGACCGGCGACCGCAGCGGCAGGGGCCCGTTCCTCCATCGGAGGGACGGGCCCCTTCGCGTCGGCGGGCCGGTTCGCCGTGCTGGGTTCGCGGTGCGGTCCGGCGCCGGGCATGCGAAGAGGGCTTCCGCCACTCGGGGGCAATGGCGGAAGCCCTCGATAGGGTCTTCGGTTACGGCGTCCCGGACGTTACGGGTTTCAACCGAATTTTTCTCACGAATCCGGCTGATGCCGGATGAGGGAGCGAACGCGCAGGTCAGCGACGGTTTCGCAGGCGGTGAGCCAGTTGCGGAGCAGCCGGTGGCCGCCGGTGGACAGGATCGACTCCGGATGGAACTGGACCCCCTCCACCGGATGGACGCGGTGCCGCAGGCCCATCACGACGCCGTCGGGGGTGCGGGCGGTGACGTCCAGGACGTCGCGGGGCACGGTGGCGGGGTCGACGGCGAGCGAGTGGTAGCGGGTGGCGGGGAACGGGTCGGGGAGGCCGGCGAACACGCCGGCGCCGTCGTGCCCGATGAGGCTGGTCGACCCGTGCACGATCTCCGGTGCGCGCGCCACCACCGCGCCGTGCGCGTGGGCGATCACCTGGTGGCCGAGGCAGACGCCGAGCAGCGGCACGCCCGTCCGCCCGGCGGACCGGACGAGGTCGAGGCAGATCCCGGTGTCCGCGGGGTGGCCGGGCCCGGGGCTGAGGAGCACGCCGTCGGCGGCCGCGGCGTCGGCGAGGGTCACGCCGGAACGGTCCAGGACGGTGCATTCGGCGCCGAGTTCCCGCAGGTACTGGACGATCGTGAAGACGAAGCTGTCGCGGTTGTCCACGACGAGGACGCGCATCAGCCGGGTTTCGCGGTGGACGTAGGCGACGGGGTGCCGTCCACGACGCCGTGGTCGAGCTGGACCTTGGGCTCCAGCCAGGGGAACACGCCCCACCACAGGACGGCGGCGAGGACGGCGACGATCGCGACGGCGACGCCCGCCTTGGCGGGCCAGGTCCCGGGCAGGTGGCGCCACAGCCAGGCGTACACGGTGCCTCCTACTTTCCTGCGGCGGCGGACGGCGCGGACGGCGCGACACGCGGCGCGGCCGACACCAGCTCACCGAAGATGATCATCCGCTTGGCGGCCGAGTACTTGGGGTGGCAGGTGGTGAGGGTGATCGTCGGCCGGGTGGGCCGGCGCCCGGGATGGAACGGGACGGGGGCGGTCACGTCCACCTCGGCCGGCTTCACGATCTTCCGGTCGGTCATCTCGTAGACGTACTGGTGGTCGCGCGTGTCGATGAGGATCCGGTCGCCGCGGTCGAGGTCGCCCAGCTTGTTGAAGGGGGCGGAGTAGGTCGTCCGGTGGCCGGAGACGACGAAGTTGCCGACCTGCCCGGGCAGCGCGGTGCCGGGGTAGTGGCCGGGCCCCTTGCGCAGGTCGGGCACCGTGACGCCCTCGATGATCACGTAGTGGTACCCCTTGCCGAACTTCGGGATGCGGATCATCGCGAGGCCCTTGCCGAGCCTCACCTTCTCGGTGGTGGGCTTCGCCGGCGCCTGCCAGGTCTTCATCAGCTGCTTGCCCAGCTCGTGCTGCTGCGCGCTGGTGTACTGGCCGGTGCCCCAGAGCTCGTAGGTGACGAACAGCATCACGATGATCCCCGCGGTGATGCACAGCTCCCCCATGCCCCGGATCACCATCCGCACCGCGCGTCCCCCTCCCGGGCCTCAGGGCGCCCCGGACGGCGCCTCCGTCGGCACCGTAGCGTGCTTCATGGTCACGTTGGCCGTGTAGGCGGGAAGCGTCGCGCGGGCGATCGTCCGGACGGAGTAACCGAGCCCGTAGGCGCGCACGTACTTGCGGTAGACCGCGACGTCGCGGGACGCGGCGAGCGCGGCACGCAGCCGGGCCGGGTCGCCGGCGGCGGTGATCCGGAACGGCGGCGAGTACACGACGCCCTGCAGGATGAGGGTGTTGCCGACGCACCGGACGGCGCTGGTCGCGATCACCCGCTGGTCCATGATCTGCATCGCGCGGGCGCCGCCGGCCCACAGCGCGTTCACCACGGCCTGGACGTCGCTCTGGTGCACGACGAGGTCGTCGGGGCGGACGGCGGACGGCAGGTCCCCGGACGGCTGCGGGGCGTCGTCCAGCGCGACCCGGACGGCGGGCCCGGTGTGGGCGGCGAAGCCTGCCGCGGCGGCGAGCCCGTCCGCCTCGCCCTGGGCGCGCTTGACGCGGGCGTCATTGCGTCCGGCGGCCCGGGACAGGGCGTCGACCTCGCGGTGCAGCCGCTGGTACTCGGCGCGCTCGCGGCGGCTGCCGCGCTGCTCGTCGCCGATCAGGTCGGTGACCCGGGTGCGGCCCTCGTCGCGCAGGCTGGTGCCGCGGGCCGTGCTCGCGCTCGCCGCGAACAGGGTTCCCGCGGCGAGCGTGAGAACTGGGATGATGCTTCCCCACGCCGAACGCCGTACCCTCATCAACCGGTGCTGTTCATCAGACGGTGCTCACCAGCGACTACGCTAACCGACAAACCACCCATGCGCGGACCGGCGCTCCGGCCGCCGGGCGCTCGAGGAGAACGATCCCACCGTGGCCAAGTCCAAAGTGCGCAAGAAGGCCGTTTACACGCCCCCGCAGAAGTCGAAGGCGCCGGAGGTCAGCCCGCGCTGGCTGGTCCCGACGATGGTCGGGCTGTGGCTGATCGGCCTGATCTGGATCGCGGTCTTCTACGTGACGGCCAGCACCGGCACGGACGTGCCGTTCATGTCCGACCTGCACAACTGGAACCTGGGGATCGGCTTCGTGGCGATCATCCTGGGCGTGGTGCTGTCGACCCGCTGGCGCTGATCCAGGCGGGATACCCGCTTCCGGAGCGGTCGAATCCACGAAAGTTATCCACAGGCTGGGGATCTCTGGCCCCGGCTTTCCCCAGGTTTTCCACAGGCGCGGGTACCGAGCGGTCTTCGGGGGACCGCCTCCGGACACGGAGAAGCCGCCCGCACCCGCGAGGGGCACGGGCGGCTTCCGCATGCCATGGGACCGTCCGGCGCGCGTCCGGCGCCCGCTAGGTCAGGGCCAGCGTCTTGACCGTCACCAGGGTCGCGAGCGCCACGAGCATGACCACCGGCACACCGGTGTGGAAGAGCCGCCGCCGCGCCGCCGGCGCGTACGCGAACGCCAGCGCGATCAGCGCGCCGACGACCAGCCCGCCGATGTGCCCCTCCCAGGAGATCCCCTTCACCGAGAAGGTGATCGCCAGGTTGATCACCAGCAGGAACAGGATCGGCCCGGTGGGCGCGCCCAGCCGGCGGCCGATCACGAAGTACGCACCGAACAGCCCGAAGATGGCGCCGGACGCGCCCACCGCCGCGCCGTACGGCTCGACCAGGTACAGCAGCACCGAGCCGCCCAGCCCCGACAGCAGGTACAGCGCCAGGTAGCGCCCGCGGCCGAGCACCTGCTCCAGCGCCGGCCCCACCGCGTACAGCGCCCACATGTTGAACAGGATGTGGGTGAAGCCGAGCGAGCCGTCGCGGTCGTGCAGGAACATCGTGCTGACCAGCCGGTACCACTCGCCCTCGGCGACGCCGACGACCTCCCCCTGATGGGTGACGCCGAGCCCCACCATCTCCAGGTCCAGGACGACCCGCGGCGACGCCAGCTCGACGATGTACATCAGGATGCACAGGCCGATCAGCGTATAGGTGACGACCGGCATCGCCGACACCGGCCCGCGCGCGCCCAGCGCCGTTCGCGGGGCGGCACTGCGCGCGCCGCGGTGGCCCTCGGCGACGCATTCGACGCACTGGTGCCCGACGGCCGCGTCCCGCATGCACTCGGGGCAGATGTAGCGGTCGCACCGCGTGCAGCGGACATAGGTCTCCCGCCCCGGATGCCGGTAGCAGGTCGGCACCGAGGTCTCGGGCGCGGGACTTTGTTCTGTGCTCATCCGGTCTCCGTCGGGCCGTCGCGTGGGTGTCAGCCGGCGTTGGTGCTCACCCAGGGAAACGACTAACGCCGCTCGATCGTCACCGACCGGATGGCGACGTCGTCCTTCGGGCGGTCCTCCCTGGCCGTCGGGACCGTGCTGATCCGGTCGACGACGTCGGTGCCCTCGACGACCTTGCCGAAGATCGTGTGCCGGCCGGTCAGGTGCTGCACATGCCCGATGTTGTCGGTGGTGATGAAGAACTGCGAGCCGTTGGTGCCGGGCCCGGCGTTCGCCATCGCCAGCAGGTACGGCTTGTTGAACTTCAGGTCCGGGTGGAACTCGTCCTTGAACTTGTAGCCGGGACCGCCGGTGCCGGTGCCCAGCGGGTCCCCGCCCTGGATCATGAAGTCGGGGATGACGCGGTGGAAGACCGTCCCGTTGTACAGCGGCGCCTCGGACTTCTGCCCGGTGCGCGGATCGGTCCAGGTGCGCCGGCCCTCGGCCAGTTCGGTGAAGTTCGCCACCGTCTCGGGCGCCTGGTCCGGGTACAGCTGGATCACGATCTTGCCGAGCGACGTGTCGAGCGTCGCGAAGGTCTCGTTGGCCACGCTGGCCGCCTCCTCGTGAAGTGGATCTGTGCACGTTCCCGCGGGTCCCGGCTGGCCCCCGAATCGTCACACCGCGTGACCGAACGGTCGCGCGCATCGGGTTTACCTTCCGGCACTCGGGAAGAGTGCCTGGCAGGACCTCGCAAACAGGGAGGTTAGCGTGTCCCTAATGATTAGTATCCGCCGGAAGCCGCAGGACGAGATGCTGACGCGGCTCGGCCGCGTCCAGGAAGCGGCCCGCCAGGGCGCCGGACGGTGCCAGGAAGGCGCCTCCGTCATGGCGGAGCGGATGATGCCGGCCGCCCAGGAGCAGCTGATGGTCATGCGCGGCTGGAGCGCGCCTCGGCTGCGGATGGCCGCCCGGTACGTGGAGTCCGGGCTCGCCCCGCGGGTGAGCTCGTTCCTCGGCGACGTCGCCCAGCGGGTGGAGCCGCCGAACCGCAACCGGCCGAGGCGCGGCGCCGTCATGGCGATGATGGGCGTCGTGGCCGCGGCCGGGATGGCCGGTGTCGTGCTGACCAAGCGCGACGCCGTGCGCGACATGGCCAAGGGCTCCGGAGAGCAGGGGGAGGCCGTGTCGGCCGACTCCATGACGGTCTCCGGGTCCGACGTCGACGGCAAGGTGCAATCACCGCACTGACCGTCCGCGCCGTCCGTGCCGTCCGCGGCTTCGGCGGCGCGTGTGCGTGAGCGGGGCCCCGGCCGGACCGGCCGGGGCCCCGCGCCATGCGTACCAGGCCCCGCGCCATGCGTACCAGGCCCCGCGCCATGCGACCGGGTCCCGCGCCATGCGTGCCGGCGGCATGCGGGTGCTCCCGTCACACCGGTTACTACCAACCGGTACGGTGAACGCCATGTCGCCGAAACCGCGCTCGCTGGGGCAGCAGCTGGCCGCCGGGGCCAGGGAACGGGCCCGCCGCGGCCTGCACACGGCGGTGCACGCCACCTGGCAGTGGATCCAGCGGCAGGGCGAGATCACCCCGCACACGCCGGGCCGGCGCCGCTTCGCCTACCTCGGCGAGGGCGCGTGCATCGGCTTCCCCGTCGGCGCCATCTACGGCGAGCCGTGGATCTCGATCGGCGACCACACCCTCGTCGGCACGCACGTGACGATCTCGGCGGGCTTCGTCCCCGGCCTGGACCTCGGCCCGGACGTCGTCGTGTCGATCGGGTCGAGCTGCTCGCTCGGCCGCGGCACGCACATCGTCGGCCACCAGTCCATCGAGATCGGCGACGACGTCTTCACCGGGCCGAACGTCTACATCACCGACCAGAACCACACCTACGGCGACCCGGCCATGCCGATCGGCCGGCAGTGGCCGGAGAACAACCCGGTGGTCATCGGCGACGGCTGCTGGATCGGCACCGGCGCGATCATCTTGCCGGGGACCCGGCTCGGCCGGAACGTCGCCGTCGCGGGCGGCGCGGTCGTCCGCGGCGAGTTCCCGGACCATTCGGTCATCGGCGGCGTCCCCGCCAAGGTGCTGCGTACCTACGACGAGGAGAACGGCTGGCAGCCGCCGCTGCGCAACAGCCCGCTGATGTCCCTCGATGAGCTGGCCGCCCTGTCCGTGGACGGTCTGGAGGGCCTCCAGCTCCTCCAGGACAAGCTCCGCGAGGAGGCCGGCTGAGAAGGCCGCCCCTTAGCTGCGAAGGCCGAGGCCCCGTCCGTCTGGACGGGGCCTCGGCGTTCGCGTGCGTCAGTTGTAGCGGGCGGCGCGGCGGTCTCCGCCGTCGCGGCGCTTGCCGCCGCCTCCGCCCCCGAAGGAGCGGCGGTTGCTGTGCGGGCCCCCACCGGACCGGGGGCCGCCGCCACGACGCTCCCCGCCCGCGTAGGAGCCGCGGTGCTCGCCGCCGCTGTAGCCGCCGCCCTCGCGGCGTCCCTCGTACGAGCCCTCACTGCGGCCCTCGGAGCGCTGGCCGCCGTCCTGGCGGTCGAACGAGCGTCCGCCGCGTCCGCCGCCGCTGAAGCCGCGTCCGCCCCGGCGCCCGCCGCCCGGACGGCCCCGGCCGCCCTCGCCGCGGCGCGGCCGGTCCGGGATGAGCGGCTCCTCGATCGGGATGCCCGACGGGATCCGCGCCCCGGTCAGCTTCATCAGCTCGGCGTCGCCGCTGCTCACCCGGACGCGCGGCGCGTTGATGCCGGCGCGGCGGGTCATCGCGGACGTCGACCGCACCTGGTGCGGCAGGACGAGCGTGACGACGGTGCCGCGCTCGCCGGCGCGGGCGGTGCGGCCCGCGCGGTGCATGTAGTCCTTGCTGTCGGCCGGCGGGTCGACGTGCATGACGAGGCTGACGTCGTCCACGTGGATGCCGCGCGCGGCGACGTCCGTGGCGACCAGCACGCTGATCGTGCCCTCGCGGAACTCGGCGAGCGTGCGGGTGCGCAGCCCCTGGCTCTTGCCGCCGTGCAGCCCGGCCGCGCGGACGCCGACCTGGGTGAGCTGCTTGGCGAGCCGGTCGACGCCGTGCTTGGTGCGGGCGAACAGGATCGTCCGGCCCTCGCGGTTGGCGATCTCGGCGGTGATGGCGCCCTTGTCCTTGGGCGCGACCAGCAGCAGGTGGTGCTCCATCGTGTCGACGGACTCGTCCACCGGGCCGATCGCATGCGTGACCGGGTCCTTCAGGTACCGCCTGACCAGGACGTCCACGTCCCGGTCGAGGGTCGCGGAGAACAGCAGCCGCTGCCCGCCGGGCTTGGCGCCGTCCAGGATGTCGGTGACGTCGGGCAGGAAGCCCATGTCGGCCATGTGGTCGGCCTCGTCCAGCACGACGATCTCGACGTCGGACAGGTCGCAGGCGCCCTGCCGCATCAGGTCCTTGAGCCGGCCCGGGGTGGCGACGATGATCTCGACGCCGCGGCGCAGCGCGTCGATCTGCTTGAACATCGACGTCTGGCCGATGACGGTCTTGAACTTCAGCCCGAGCCCGCGGCCGAGCGGCTCCAGGTTGGTCTGGACCTGCTGGGCCAGCTCGCGGGTCGGGACGAGGATGAGCGCCAGCGGGCGCTTCGGCGCGGCGCGGCGCCCGGACAGCCGGGCGAGCAGCGGCAGGCCGAAGGCGAGGGTCTTGCCGGAGCCGGTCTTGCCGCGCCCGAGGACGTCGCACCCCGTCATGACGTCGGGGATCGCGGCGGCCTGGATCGGGAACGGGGCGTCGATGCCCTGGCGGGCCAGGGCGGACACCAGCGCGGCCGGGAGGCCGAGCTCGGCGAAGGTCGGAACCCGCTCGTCGCCCGCGGTCGCGGGGTCCGGAGTGGCCGGCATGTCGGCGGACGGGTTCTGTGCAGCAGCAGCTGTGGTCACGCATTACCTTCCGAGAGGGGGGCACGTCTCGGGAGGCACCACGGTGTGATCGGCAGGAAGCGATCGGTGCGCTACAAGGACGAGCCTGGCGCCATCGGGGCGCCGAAGATTGATTCGTAGAGTCTAACGTCGGCCGGGTGCCTGCTTATGCCCCGTCCCGGGTGGAACATGCGTCCCCTGTGACTCAGCATGCGCAGGAGATCCCTGTGACGGGGGCGGTGAGAGGGTCGGGAGAGCGCCGGGTCACCGCGCCGGCGCCGGTCGCGACGGGGAATCCCTCGCGCGCCCAGTACTCGAATCCCCCGATCATCTCCTTGACGGGTCGTCCAAGCTTAGCGAACTCCAGCGCGGCCTTCTGCGCGCCGTTGCAGCCCGGTCCCCAGCAGTAGACGACCACGGTCGTCCCTTGGGGGATCAACGCGTCGGCGCGCGCGGCGATTTCCGCGGTCGGCAGGTGGACGGCGCCGTCCACGTGGCCCTGCGCCCAGCTTTCGGCGCTGCGTGTGTCGACGATCACGATGCCGGGTGCGGCGGCGGCCAGGTCGGCGGCAACGTCCGAGACGTCCGTCTCGAAGGCGAGGCGTGCGGAGAAGTGGCGGCGCGCCTCGTCGGCGTCGGCGGCGGGTACGGAGGTGACGGCGCTCACAGCGGCTCCCTTAACTCGGATGTGTCGATCCTCTGCGCTGGCACCGCATGTCCGGGAGTGGCGTGAATGCCGCCTATCGCTAAGATTGCGCCATGCGCGTCGCCGCCCCCGCCCGCCGGCACACCGTCTCGGTCCTGGCGTTCGACGGCATGGCCCCGTTCGAGCTCGGCTCCGTCGTCGAGGTGTTCGGCCTGCCCCGGCCCGAACTCGGCGTCCCCTGGTACGACCTGCGGGTCTGCTCGCTGGAACGCGGACCGATGCGCGCGGTCGGCGGGTTCACGATGGCCGCCGAGCACGACCTCGAAGCGTTCGCGTCCGCCGACACGGTGATGGTGGTCGCCGTCGCGGACGTCCACGGTGACCCGTCCCCCGAGGTCGTCGCTGCGCTACGCCGGGCACACGCACGCGGCGCCCGCGTCGTGTCGATCTGCTCAGGCGCGTTCGCGCTGGCCGCCGCCGGCCTCCTGGACGGGCGGGACGCCACAACGCACTGGCGGTACGCCGACCTGCTCCAGCGCCGCTTCCCCAACGTCCACGTGACCCCGGACGTCCTGTACGTCGACGGCGACGACGTCCTCACCGGCGCGGGCAGCGCCGCCGGGCTCGACATGTGCCTGCACCTCGTCCGCAAGGACCACGGCGCCCGGGTCGCCAACGCGGTCGCGCGCCGCCTGGTCGTCCCGCCGCACCGCGAGGGCGGGCAGGCCCAGTTCGTCGAGGCCGCCGTCACCGCGCCCGCCGCGAACGGCGCCGACGACGCGATCGCGCGGAGCATGCGCTGGGCGCTCGCCCACCTCGCCGAGCCGATCACCGTCGCGCGAATGGCCCGGGAGGCGCACCTGGCCCCGCGCACCTTCATCCGGCATTTCAACCGGCAGACCGGGACCAGCCCGCTGCGCTGGGTCGTCACCCAGCGGATCATGGCCGCGCTGCCGCTGCTCGAGGAGGGCACGGCACCGGTCGAGAGGATCGCCGCCGCGGTCGGCTTCGAGAGCCCGGTGACCTTCCGGCACCACTTCGGACGGGCGATGCGAACCTCACCGTCCGCCTACCGCCGCACCTTCCGCCCCACCACGCCTTAACCCCCCGGGCTCAGCGCGCGAGTCCAGGTGGGCGGTCGCGGCGGCGTTGTCTGTGAGCGAACTTACGACGACAGGTAGTACTACACGTCGTAGTATTAGCCACAGGACGTAGTACTACAGCTTGTAGTAGATGAGCCGGAGAGGCGCGCGCCCATGGACTCGGTCGACATCGCACGGTGGCAGTTCGGGATCACCACCGTCTACCACTTCCTGTTCGTCCCGCTCACGATCGGACTCTCCGCGCTGGTCGCGGGCCTGGAGACGGCGTGGCTGCGGACGGGGAGGACGCGCTACCTGCGCGCCGCCAAGTTCTGGGGGAAGCTCTTCCTGATCAACTTCGCGATGGGGATCGTCACCGGCATCGTGCAAGAGTTCCAGTTCGGGATGAACTGGAGCGACTACTCCCGCTTCGTCGGCGACGTCTTCGGCGCCCCGCTCGCCATCGAGGGCCTCCTCGCGTTCTTCGTCGAGTCGACCTTCCTCGGCCTGTGGATCTTCGGCTGGGACAAGCTCAACGCCAAGCTGCACAACGCCTGCATCTGGCTCGTCCACATCGGCACTCTGCTGTCGGCGTACTTCATCCTCGCGGCGAACTCCTGGATGCAGCACCCGGTCGGCTACCGCATCGACCACGCGACCGGACGGGCCCGCCTCACCGACTTCTGGGCCGTCCTCACCAACTCCACGCAGCTCGTCTCGTTCCCGCACACGATCACGGCGGCGTTCGTGACCGGCGGCCTGTTCATGGCGGGCGTCAGCGCCTGGCACCTCGCCCGCCGCAAGAACATCGAGGTCTTCCGGCCGTCGCTGAAGGTCGCGCTCGCCGTCACGGCCGTCGCGTCGATCGGCGTCGCCATCACCGGCGACGTCCAGGGAAAGGTCATGACCGAGCAGCAGCCGATGAAGATGGCCGCCGCCGAGGCCCTCTACGAGACCGAGCAGCCCGCGTCGTTCTCCGTCCTCACCGTCGGCACGCCGGACGGCCACAAGGAGGTCTTCGGGATCAAGGTCCCGCGCGTGCTGTCGTTCCTCGCCACCGGCAGCTTCGACGGCGAGGTCAAGGGGATCAACGACGTCCAGGCCGCCGAGGAGGCGCGGTTCGGGCCTGGGAACTACAGGCCGGTCGTCCCGGTCGCCTACTGGAACTTCCGGGTCATGGTCGGGGTCGGGATGCTCACCGCGCTCGTCTCGCTGGCCGGGCTGTGGCTGCTGCGGCGCGGGCGCCTGCCGTCCAACCGCTGGGTCTACCGGATCGGCGTGCTGTCGCTGACGCTCCCGTTCATCGGCAACTCCGCCGGATGGATCTTCACCGAGACCGGACGGCAGCCCTGGTCGGTGTTCGGCGTGATGAAGACGTCCGCGAGCGTCTCGCCCGGCGTGTCGCCGACGTCGATGCTCATCTCCGTCGCCTCGCTGACCGCGCTGTACGGCGTCCTCCTGGTCATCGAGACCGGGCTGATGCTCAAGTACGCCAAGGCCGGGCCGCCCACGGAGGACGAGGTGCTGCCCCCGCCGCCGTCCGGCGACGACGCCGACGCCGAGCGCGCGCTCGCGTTCGCCTACTGAGTTCGCCTACCGAGGGAGCCGGCCATGGAACTCACCACCGTCTGGTTCGTCATCATCGCCTTCCTGTGGACGAGCTACTTCTTCCTGGAGGGATTCGACTTCGGCGTCGGGATGCTGATGCCCGTCCTCGCCCGCGACGACGTCGAGCGCCGCGTCGTCATCAACACCATCGGACCCGTCTGGGACGGCAACGAGGTGTGGTTCATCGTCGCCGGCGCCGCCACCTTCGCCGCGTTCCCCGAGTGGTACGCCACCCTGTTCAGCGGCTTCTACCTGCCGCTGCTCGCGATCCTGCTCGCACTGATCATCCGCGGCGTCGCGTTCGAGTACCGCGGCAAGCGGGACGACGCGCGGTGGCGCGCCCGCTGGGACCGGGCGATCTTCTGGGGGAGCCTCGTGCCCGCGTTCGTGTGGGGCGTCGCGTTCTCCAACATCGTCCGGGGCGTGCCGCTGAACGCCTCCCATGACTACGCCGGGACGCTGCTCGACCTGCTCAACCCGTACGCGCTGCTCGGCGGGCTCGCCACGACGTCGCTGTTCGTCCTGCACGGGGCGGTGTTCCTCGCGCTGAAGACGTCCGGCGAGATCCGGTTCCGGGCGCGCCGCGTCGCCGGCATCGCGGTCGTCGCGGCGATCGCCGCCGGCGGGAGCTTCCTGCTGATCACCCAGATCCAGCACGGCAAGCCGGTGACCTGGCTGACCGCCGGAGGCGCCGCCGCCGGGCTGCTTCTCGCCGCCGCCGCGAACCGGCGCGGGCGCGAGGGCTGGGCGTTCATCGGCACCGGCGCCGCCATCGTGCTCGCCGTCGTGACCCTGTTCACCGCGCTGTTCCCGGACGTCATGCCGTCGACGCTCGGCTCCGGCGGCCTGACCACGGACAACGCCGCGTCGAGCGACTGCACGCTGAAGATCATGACGTGGGTCGCCGCCGCGTTCACCCCGATCGTGATGATCTACCAGGGGTGGACGTACTGGGTGTTCCGCAAGCGGATCGGCACCTCCCACATCCCCGCGGCGCCGAAGAAGAAGCCGGAGCCGGTGCGGTGAAGCCCCTCGACCCGCGGCTGCTGCGGTACGCCCGGACGACCCGGATCTTCCTGCTGTCGTCCGTGGCGCTCGGCACCGCCACCGCCGCACTGATCATCGCGCAGGCGACGCTGCTCGCCGACATGCTCACCCGCGCGTTCCTCGGTGGCGCCACTCTCACCGGCCTGCGCACGCCGATGCTGCTCCTGCTCGGCGTCGTGCTCGGCCGGGCGTTCGTCGCCTGGCTGCAGGAGGTCGCCGCCCACCGCTCGTCCGCCGCCGTCAAGTCGCAGCTGCGCGGCCGGCTGCTCGCCCACGCGATGGCGCTCGGCCCACGTTGGCTGTCCGGCGAGCGCAGCGGCGAACTCGCCACGCTCGCCACCCGCGGCATCGACGCGCTGGACGACTACTTCTCCCGCTACCTGCCGCAGCTCGTCCTCGCGGTGATCGTCCCGGCGGCCGTCGGGCTGCGGATCCTGCTCGGCGACTGGCCGTCCGCCGTCACGATCGCGGCGACGCTGCCGCTCATCCCGGTCTTCGCGATCCTCGTCGGGCTCACCGCGCAGCGGAAGATGGACCGGCAGTGGCGGACGCTGTCCGTCCTCGCCGCGCACTTCCTCGACGTCGTCGCCGGCCTGCCGACGCTGAAGGTCTTCGGCCGGGCGCGGGCCCAGGCCGACCGGATCCGCGAGGTCACCGACCGGCACCGGCGCGCCACCATGGCGACGCTGCGGATCGCGTTCCTGTCCGCGCTCGTGCTGGAACTGCTGTCGACGCTGTCGGTCGCGCTCGTCGCCGTGTCGATCGGGCTGCGGCTGGTCGACGGCGGGCTCGGGCTGGAGACCGCGCTGCTCGTCCTGGTCCTGGCGCCGGAGGCGTACCTGCCTCTGCGGCAGGTCGGGGCGCAGTACCACGCGAGCGTCGAGGGCCTCACCGCCGCGTCGCGGATCTTCGAGGTCCTCGAGACGCCGCTGCCCGCCACGGGGAGTCGATCGGACGTTCCGGACCTTTCGCGCGCGACCCTCCGGCTGGAGGGAGTGACGGTGACCTATCCGCGGGGCCCCGCGATTGAGGACTTCTCGCTGACCGTCCATCCGGGGGAGACGGTCGCGCTGGTCGGGCCGAGCGGCGCCGGGAAGTCGACCGTGCTGTCGGTGCTGCTCGGGTTCGTCCGACCGGACTCGGGGCGCGTCCTGGTCGACTGGGACGACCTCGGCTCCTTCTCCCCGGACGCGTGGCGCGAACGGATCGCCTGGGTCCCGCAGCGCCCCTACCTGTTCGCCGGGACGGTCGCGGAGAACATCCGGCTGGGCCGTCCGGACGCATCGGACGCCTCGGTGCGGGCCGCCGCCGAGGCCGCCAACGCTCTGGAGTTCGTCTCAGCCCTGCCCGGCGGGTTCGAGACGGTGCTCGGCGACCGGGGCTCCGGCCTGTCGGCGGGCCAGCGCCAGCGGATCGCCCTCGCCCGCGCCTTCCTCCGCGACGCGCCGCTCCTCCTGCTGGACGAGCCCACCTCCAACCTCGACGGCGAAAGCGAGGCCGCCGTGATCGACGCCGTCGAACGCCTGAAGACCGGCCGTACCGTCCTGCTCGTCGCCCACCGCCCGGCGCTCGCCGCGCTGGCCGACCGCGTGGTCGCCGTCGAACCCGCGGCGGTGGCGGCATGATCCTCCGGCTGATCAGGTTCGCCCGCCCGGCGCGGGGGCGGCTGCTGCTCGCCGTCCTGTTCGGCGTCCTGGCGCTCGGCAGCGGCGTCGGCCTCATGGCGACCTCCGCGTGGCTCATCTCCCGCGCGGCGCAGCACCCGCCCGTGCTGATGCTGATGGTCGCGATCGTGGCCGTCCGCGCGTTCGGGCTCGGCCGCGGCGTGTTCCGCTATGCCGAACGCCTCGTCGGGCATGACACGACGTTCCGCATCCTGGCCGACCTGCGCGCGCGCGTGTACGAACGGCTGGAGCGGCTGGCGCCCGGCGGGCTCCCCGGATTCCGCGGCGGCGACCTGCTGAACCGGCTCGTCGCGGACGTCGACGCCGTCCAGGACCTCTTCCTCCGCGTGCTGCTGCCGTGCACGGCCGCCGCCATCGTCGGCGGGGCCTCGGTGGGGCTCGCCTGGGCGCTGCTTCCCTCGGCGGGCGTTGTCCTGCTGCTCGCCTTGCTGCTGGGCGGCGTCGTCGCGCCCTGGCTGTCGTCCGCGACGGCGCGCCGGGCCGAACGCCGGACGACCGACCTGCGCGGCGAGCTGACGTCCCATGTCGTCGACACCCTCCAGGGCGCGCCCGAGCTCATCGCCTACGGCGCCGCATCCGCGCAGCTCGCCGAGGCCGACCGCCTGGACCGCGCCTTCACCCGCGCCTCGGCGCGCTCCGCCGCGTCCACCGGCCTCGGCGCGGCCGTCTCCGCCCTCGCGGGCGGGCTGGCCGTGTGGGGCGGCCTCGCCGTCGGCGTCCCGGCCGTCCGTTCGGGCGCGCTCGACGGGGTGCTGCTCGCGGTGATCGTCCTCCTGCCGCTGGCGGCGTTCGAGGTTGTGGCGGGCCTGCCGCTGGCCGCCCAGTACCTGGAACGCGTCCGCCGCTCCGCCGCGCGGATCTTCGCCGTCCTGGACGCCGCACCGCCCGTCCAGGACCCGTCCTCCCCGTCGCCGCTGCCCGAGGCGCCCTACACGCTTCGGGTCGACGACCTCCGCGCCCGGTGGACACCCACCGGCTCCTACGCCCTCGACGGCATTTCCTTGGATCTCACGCCGGGCCGCCGCTGCGCGATCGTCGGCCCGTCCGGCTCGGGCAAGACGACCCTGACCGCCGTGCTGCTCCGGTTCCTGGAACCCGCGTCCGGCTCGGCGTCCCTGAACGGCGTCGACCTCCGCGCGCTGACCGGCGACGACGTCCGGAAGGTCATCGGCCTGTGCGCGCAGGACGCGCACCTCTTCGACTCGACGATCGAGGAGAACGTCCGCCTGGCCCGCCCCGCCGCCACCGACGGCGAGATCCGCGACGCCCTCCGCCGCGCCCGCCTCCTCGACTGGGTCGACTCGCTGCCCCAGGGCCTCGCCACCCGCGTCGGCGAGCACGGCGCCCAGGTGTCCGGCGGCCAGCGGCAGCGCATCGCCCTCGCGCGCGCCCTCCTCGCCGGCTTCCCGATCCTGCTCCTGGACGAGCCCGCCGAGCACCTCGACACCGCGACCGCCGACGCGCTCACCGCCGACCTGCTGAGCGCCACCGAGGGCCGGACGACCCTCCTCGTCACCCACCGCCTCGCCGGGCTGGACGCCGTCGACGAGATCATCGTCCTGTCCGAGGGGCGCGTGGCGGACCGCGGCACCCACGCCGAGCTGGTCTCCCGGCCCGGCCTCTACCGCTCGCTGTGGCGGCGCGAAACGGAGCTTCCGGTCATCCCGGGACGCGGACCCCGGCCTCGGGAGATGCGTCTCCCGTGACCTGCTCCGGCTCCGGCTCCCGGCGCCACGGCAGGAACGCGCAGGCCGCGATCAGCAGCACGCCCGCCACCGCGATGGCCGCCCGCACCCCCACGAACCCCGCCAGAACCCCCCATACCGCAGTGAGAACGGCGATGGCCGTGCGCGAACTGACCGTCCACGCGGTCACCATCCGGGCGACCTTCCCGGTGTCGACCAGCTCCAGCCTCCGGGTGGCGTAGACGGGATTGAACACGCCCATGCAGGTGATGATCCCCAGCTCCATCGCCATCACCAGCAGCAACGCACCGATCCCCGTCCCGACGAACGCGAGCCCGACCAGCCACAACGCCCGGCCGACACCGAACACGAGCATGATCCGGCGCCGCCCGTACCGCTGGACGAGCGGCCGCGAAAGGCGCGCGCCGAGGATCCCGCCCACGCACGGCACGCCGAACGCCAGCCCGTACTCCAGCGGCGAGAACCCCAGGTCGTGGAGCATCAGATACGTCAGCAGCGGAGCCGTCGCCATGATCAGCGCCCCGGTGAGCACGCTGTTCGCGAACAGGAGCCGCAACTCCCGGCGGGACGCGATCACCCGCCACCCCTCCCCGATCTCCGCCCACCGCGACGCGTCCCCCGTCCGAACGGGCGGCTCGGCCTCCGGCGCCGCGATCTTCCGGATCCCCAGCGCCGACAGGACATAGCTGACCGCGTCCAGCAGCACCGTGACCACCGGCCCGAGCACCCCGATCAGCGCCCCGCCCGCCGGCGGCCCGACCGCCGTCGACATCCACTGGACGGTCTCGAACCTGCCGTTGGCGTCCATCAGATGCCGCTGCGGCACCAGCGCCTTCAGATGCGCCCCGCTCGCCCCCCGGAACACGATGTCCGCCAGCGCGACGACCACCGCCACCACGAGCAGATGCACATACGTCAACGCGCCGAATCCGTACGCGATCGGGACCGTCACCAGAACCGCGAACCGCAGCAGATCCGCCCGGACCATCAACCGCCGCTTGTACTGGAACTCGATCCACGGCCCCAGCGGCACCGCCAGCAGCGCCGCCGCCGTCCCGCTCGTCGCGGCGATCATGGACACCTGCGCCGGCCCCACGTGCAACGCCAGGACGGCGATCAGCGGAAACGCGTCCAACGCCAGGAACGTCCCCAGCGTGCTGACCGTGTACGCGCGCCACAACCACGCGAAATCCCGTCCGAGCCCGGCTCCCCGTCTGTTCATCGCCGACGATCAAACACCCGTCGCCCGCCTCCCACAAACAACGAAGCGGCACCCGGACACAACCCCCGGTTGTACCCCTTGACCCACCGCCTCCGACCGGGAGACTGACAGGGTGATGGTCAAGACACTGCGCCCCCGCGACTACAACGAGGCGCTCCACGTCGGGCACTTCTTCCGCAACAAGCGCATCCCGGTCGTCATGGACCTGACGGCCCTGACCGACGACGTCGCGAAGCAGTTCATCGACTTCGCCGCGGGCCTCGTCTTCGGCCGCGGCGGCGACATGGACCGGCTGGCCCCCAAGGTCTTCCTCCTGGTCCCCGCCGGCCTCACCCGGCCGGCCGTCGTCCCTGACGGCTCAACCCCCGGCTGACGCCCCCAGCAGCGGACCGACGACCCGGTAAAGGCACTCGGCCGCATCCGGCCGATCCATGAGCACATCGTCCAGAAGGGCCCGCCAGCACCCGGCCTCTTTGTAGTAGACGTCGTCCTCTTGCAACCGCAGGCGAGTCTCCAGCAACCGCGCCTCGTACGCCGTCCCGAGGCACCGCCCGACCTCCCCGCACAACCACCAGCACAAATCACTGCCCGCGGCCGAAACGAGCACCCGCGCCGCATCGAAAGCGACGCGCTGCGGACTCACTGCCATGACCGGAAAATACGTCCCGGCACCCCCACTGTCCACCGCCCCGAAAAGGCCTCAACGACGGCGGGCTTCGTCCGTCCAGAACAGATCCGCTCCGCCGGTCCCTTGCGAACCCCGGTCCCACGCACGCGCGTCGCGACGGTTCTCGCGCACCTCGCCCGCCAGCATCGCCCCGTCCCGCAGCCGATGCCCGCGCCGCCGAAGACGCCAATCAAAAACCACCCCGAACACAAGCAGCAGAGCAAGAACCCCGAACACCCACACCAACCACATGCAGCCATCGTCACCCCGCCAAGCCGCCCCCGAAAAGGAAAAACCTCACACAACCCTGCACTGCAGCCGCTGACGTTTCGATGCCCAGCGAAGTGTCCGGCCCCTACGTTGACCTCCATGGTGATCACGTGTCACAAGGAGGCTCGGGATGTCCGATGAAACGCCGACCACCGACGATCGTGATCCTGCGTCGGTCGTGACAGGAACGATCGATCACGTACTAGCACTCGCCGCGACCTGGCCAGCGTGGGACGGACGCCCGCGGCACACCGACGAACGGCTGTACACCCCGCACAAGGCGATTCGACGGGTCACCGACCACCTCATCGACCACCTCGCAGAACTGGAGGCGCGGCTGGCCGGACAGGAGACGATCCCCGACCACTGGCATGCCTCCGCGAGCACCACTCCCGCCGATCTGGCGACCTTCACCGACCACGACCTGGACGAGGCCAAGAGCCGCCTCACCCGCCTCGGCCTGATCTGGGCCACCCGGCTGAACGCCCTGACGCCCGACCACCTCGACCATTCACCTGGGGAAGGCTGGACGTTCCGGCAGATCGCCTTCCACCTGACCGAATCCACCTACTACGCCGACGCAGTAGGAAACCTGACCACCCACTCCGACTGACACCCGCAAGCCCCCGTCATTCCAACTCGTCCCGCGCGACGCGCAGAAAGGGCCCCGCGAGATCACCGCGCCTTGGGATCGTCCGGATCAAACTCCCGCTCATCGCCGCATCCAGGGCCCGCGCACCCTCCCGTGCCAGGCCGCCGAGAGACGACCCGACATCACTTCGTTGGATCCAAACCCGCATCCACGGCGTCCTCAGACCGTGACCACCATGCCTCGCTGTCCTCCATTCACCGGCCGTGCGTTCACACCGCGAGCCGCTCGATCCGCCGCTTCTCCGCCAGTTCGTTCGCCTGATGCCGGACGGGACCAGAATCGCGGAAGCCCCACGGATTTTGGCGCCAACTCACCTTGGCGCCGGCCGGACGAGACTGCGAGCGGCGGCGCGACCCGAACGGACGGTTGGCCGGCGGCGAAGCACAGCCGCGCGGGCGGCGCGAGCGCCGCCGTCCCTCGAGATGGAACCGGTGCCCTGGTAGTGGGGCCGACGAAATCGCGGACGAGTGCTCTTACGGCACGCCAGACTCCGACCAGGCGGTGCCGGTCTTCACTGGGGCAAAGGGCGTCCTTCTCTGCTTCCGGCGGGCTCTGGCTGGTCGGGCTTCCGAACCTGCACCTCCACAACGTGAGGCACACAGGCAACACCCTCGCGGCACAGAGCCGGGCAAGCATTCGGCAGGGTGGGGCGACCAAGATGAGCAGTACCCCCTCTCTGACCAGCGAACGGATGGCCCCACCACAACCGAGGCCGTCCGTTCGGTGATCGTTCAGCGCTGGTAGCCGTGCGCGTCACGCCGGTATCTATCGCTGCGCCTGCTCGTAGAACGCTCGGACTCGTGCCGCCCGCCCGTGCTGGTCCATCTCGACCACGTCCAGCGCGCGATTGCCGTTCTCGCGCCGGTACAACAGGGCGTAGCCGCCGGAGCTGGTCAAGAACGCCTCTTCGATGAATCGCAGTTCCGGTGCAAGCTCCAAGCCTCGCTCGAAGTGGCGGCGCAGCTCTGCCTTGCCCCGCAACTGGCCGTCTGGTCGATCCCAGCGGGTCACGACCGTTGAGGCCACAAAGTCGACGTCCTCGGAGTAACACGCCATGACGGCGTCCAGATCCCGAGCTTCCCAACCTGCCAACCACTGATCCGCATGTGCTCTCTCATCCATGTTGACCAGTATTTCGATTGGTGCTCGTCGCCGAACGGCTTCGGCGCTCCGGCGCTGCCTCGGATAGAGCGGCGGCGCGCCCCCCAACCGGACCGGTTCGCCGGCGGCCAAGCCCCGCCGCGCACCGATGCGCGGCCGGGCGCGCGGGGCCGGAGACCGGCGCCCAGGCCGCACGCTCCAGGCGGCAAGGTGCGGGCCGCACAGCGGCGTGAGCGCCGCCGCCCCTTGAGTGCCATGGCCAAAGCCGAACTCAAGGGCGAGAAGCGATCGGGCACGCAACGGGCACGGAAGCGAAAGAAGAGAGCGTGACAGACGAGAGCCCAGGTCGGAATTCGGTTCTGACCTGGGCTTTTGGTGGGTGGAGCCTAGGGGATTCGAACCCCTGACACCTGGCTTGCAAAGCCAGTGCTCTACCAACTGAGCTAAGGCCCCTCGGCGCGTCAAGCTTACCGGTGGTCGGCGGCCGCCGCGTCATCGAGCGGGGCGGGCAGGAGGAGGTCGGGGAGCGCGGCGACGCTCGGGAGGACGTGGGTGGCGCCCGCGGCGAGGAGGCGGTCGCGGTCGTGGGCGCCGGTGAGGACGCCCGCGACGACGGACGCGCCCGAGCGGCGGCCGGTCAGCATGTCGTTCGCGGTGTCGCCGCAGACGGCGATGTGCCGGACGTCGCCCGCGCCGAGGCGGAGCGCGGCGGTGAGGACGAGGTCGGGCCATGGGCGGCCGCGGCCCGCCGTATCCTCGGGGCACAGCGCCAGGTCGACGCGGTCCCACCAGCCGAGCGCGTCCAGGACGCGGGCCTGGGTGCGGCGGCCGAAGCCGGTCAGCAGGCACACGCGTACGCCGGCGCCGCGGATGCGCTCGAGAGCGCGTTCGGCGCCGGGCACGGGGCGCAGGCCGTGCCGGTCGACGAGCTGGTCATAGGACCGCTCGAAGGCCAGGTTCGCGGCCTGGGCGCGCGGCTCGTCGAAGAGCGAGCGAAAGATCTCGATCTTCGACCCGCCGCGTGACTCGCGGACACGGGTCATGGCCCGGTCGTGGGCCGCCGTGCCGGAGGCGATCCCCAGAGCGGCGATCGCCTCGGCGAAGGCGGTCTCGACCGTGCCTCCGTCCGCGACGGTGGTCCCGGCGAGATCGATGCAGGCGATGGAGATCGGCGCCGCACCGTTCACGCCGGGGCCCGATGTGGCCGGCGTCTCAGCTGTCGGACGACGTGGCCTCGGTCCACAGGTCGAGCTCGGCGCGGTCCTGCTGGAGGCGGCGCCAGACGGCGAAGCCACCGAGGGCGACGACGGCAAGGATCAGCAGCTTCTTCACGGTGGGGACCCCTTCACCTCGACTATGAAGTCAGAACCCGGGGTAGATACGGATCAGTGTCTGCTCCCCCAGGCTCCCCGCAGCCTAGCAACCGATCCCGGGCGGTCCGCACCCACTCGCCGGTATCGGACCGATCGTCCAATCCCGGGTGCTGTCACCTCCGCGTGCGGACGCGCGGCGGGACGACCCTCGGGAGTGCCGATGGCTGAGGACGACTTCCGGCGCTGGGAGCGCGAGCTCGACCCGGGCGCGCCGGAGAAGGCGCCGGGCGGCCGGGGGCTGGTGGTGGCGGCCGCGGCGACGGCCGCCGGGTGCGCACTGCTGATCACGCTGGGGGACGTGCGGCTCGGCGCGGTGGGGCTCGGGCTGTCGTCGGTCATCCTGCTGCTGTGGCGGATCGGGTTCTGACGCGGCCGCAGACAAATGCGGATCTTGGGGTGATAATCCGGGCAGTCCCGCTTGATCAGCGGGACGGACCGGCGCGCCGCTCCCGGGCCGACACGGCCCTCGCGCGCCCCCCGGAGGAGGTCCGTGCATGTGGATCGGCAGGACGAGCATCATCGGCGCGGCGGCGCTCACCGTGACGGCCCTGGCGGCGGTGCCCGCGCGGGCGGAGGCGGCGGACGCGACGGTGGTCCCGGTCCAGGTCACCGGTGATCCGGCCAAGCGGTTCAACCTGGTGGTCATGGGCGACGGCTATGCGGCGGCGGACATGCCGAAGTTCCGCGCCGACCTCGACAAGCATCTCAACGACCTGTGGACGATCGAGCCGTTCAAGTCGTACCGCAGCTACATCAACGTGTACGCGGTCGAGATCACGTCGGCGCAGTCCGGGGTGAGCTGCGACCCCGATCTGTCCTCACCGCGCCGTACGACGCCGCTCAGCATGGCTTTCTGGAGCGGCTGCAAGGAGGACGGTCTGCAGCGGCTGCTCGTGATGGATTCCGCTGCGGCGAAGACGTACGCGGACATGGTGCCGGGCACCAGCGCGAGCAACCGGCAGATCCTCGCGATGGCCAACAGCGACACCTACGGGGGCGCCGGCGGTACGTACGCCACGTCCTCTGGCGGGAACGCCATGTCGGCGCTCATCGCGCCGCACGAACTCGGGCATTCGCTAGGCGGACTCGATGACGAGTACGACTACTACCAGCGGGGTGTGCCGGGCGGTACGTACACCGGTGCGGAGCCCACGTCCATCCACCACACGTTGCTGACCGTCGAGCAGATGAAGGCGCAGAAACAGAAATGGTGGCGTTGGCTGGGAGAGCGCAGCGAAGCGGGCGGCGTCATAGACCGCTATGAGGGCGGCCTCTACTTCAGTAAGGGTGTGTGGCGGCCGAGCCAGCACTCCATGATGAAGACGCTCGGCTACTACTACGACCAGGTCGCCCGGGAACGGATGACGCAGCGCATCTCCGGCAAGGTCAACCTCGTTCAGGCGCAGACGTCCACGGACGCTCCTGTGGGCGCCGACCGTGTCCTGTGGATGGAGACCCTGCACCCCACCGGACACCAGTTGTCGGTCACGTGGACGGCCGACGGCAAGGTCGTAGGGAAAGCGCCGAACCTTGACCTCAAGCGCCTCCACCTGAAGAAGGGGACCCACACCGTCAAGGCGACGGTCACCGACCCGACCGACTTCGTGCGGGACCCGGCCATACGCGCCTCCGCGGCGCTCACACAGGTCCGTACATGGACCGTCGACACGTCGCTGAAGACGCCTACCGGAAACGTGCCCGATGACTTCACCTCGTCCACACCCACTGACGAGCCCGTCGGGGCCGAGTCCGTCGTGTATGCGGAGACGACCCATCCCGCTAAGAAGACGCCGGTCGTCCATTGGGAACTCGACGGACGGCGTGTGCGCGGCAGCGAACGCGACATCGCGCTAGGGCGCCTCCATCTGCGCAGTGGCACGCACACACTCGTCGCTAAGGTCGGCTCCAAGACCCGTGCGTGGACGATCGACGCACAGCGTCCGACGGTCAAGGTCCAGTTGTCGGACGCGGCGCAGAAGCAGGCACGGCCGGGCGGCACACCCGAGTACACCTTCGACGGTCCGTTCACCATGAGGCTGACCGGCGCGGACGACCGTCCGGGCGTGGTCGTCTCTGAGTTCCGCGTGGACGGCGACGGCTGGTTCAACTACTTCGGCTGGCCGACCGACTCGACCGCGCCGTGGCGGTTCTCCGAGAACGGCACCGTCATCGACTCGCTGACGTACGGCAAGCTCCCCAAGGGGCGGCATACCGTCGAGTACCGGGCGACCGATCCGGCGGGCAACGCAGGGCGGCCAGGGAAGTTCATCGTGACTCTTCGCTGACCGGCACCTCCACGGCCGGGGCGGCCACCACTGGCCCGGCAGCCGGTGCGCGGCGGACGGTCGCGAGCACGGAACCGCCGAGGATCAGCACGAACGAGGCGATGATCGTCCCGGAGAGCGGCTCGTCGAGCAGCAGCACGCCCGCGACGACCGCCACCGCCGGGTTCACGTACGTGAACACCATCGCCCTGGACGTGCCCGCCTCGCGGATGAGCTCGAAGAACACGATGAACGCGAGCGCGGTGCAGACCAGGCCGAGGCCGCCGAGGGAGGCCAGCACGCGGCCGCTCGGCGCCGCGTCCGGCCATGTCGCGACCGCCGGGCCCGCGTACACCACCGCGGCGATCGTCAGCGCTCCCGCGGCCATGTGCAGGCTCGGCAGGTCCTGCAGCCGGCGCGTCGCGACCATGGGGGCGACGGCGTAGCCGAGCGCCACCAGCATGACCTCGCCGACCGCCCACGCGCTGCCGCCGCCGAGGTGCGGGCCGGCCAGCACGCCGACGCCCGCGAGGCCGACCAGCAGCCCCGCCCAGCGGACCGGCCCCAGCCGTTCCGCGTCGCCGGTCAGCCGCGCCAGCACCACCCCGATGATCGGCACCGCGGCGATCAGCAGCCCGGTCATCGAGCTGGTCAGCCGGTGCTCGGCGTCCGACAGCAGCGCCCACGGGCCGAGGATCTCCACCGCCGTGAACGCCAGCAGCGGACGCCAGTGCCGGCGCACCGGCTCCAGGCCGCCGGACCGGGCGGCGATCGGCACCAGCACGAGCGCGCCGAGCGCGGTCCGCGCGAACACCAGCACGGGCACCGACACGCCCTCGCCCGCCACCTTGATCATCAGGTAGGGGATCCCCCACAACACGCTCATCAGCGCGAACAGCGACCAGCCGCGGCGACTCACCACGTCCTCCGTTCCGGGATCGGCCGCCCGGCCGCACCGCCGGGCACCGGTTCAGGATGCGGTGCGGCGGCGGGCGCGGTCTTGAACGCTGTTGCGGTACGCGCCGGGCGTCACGCCGAGGACGCGGCGGAACCAGCGGGTCAGGTGCGCCTGGTCGGCGAACCCGACGAGCGGCGCGACATCGGCGGGCCTATGCCCCGCGTCAAGCAGCGTTCGCGCGCGCGCCACGCGGTGCTGTGCGAGCCACGCGTACGGCGGCATCCCCATGGAATCGCGGAACGCGCGCAGCAACTGGTATCGGGACATGCCGAGGCCGGCCGCCACCTCGGCCAGCGTGGGCGGGCTCACCAGCTCGTCGGACAGCCGCGACGCGACGGCACGGGCGATCCCGGACGAACCCGGCGGACCGGGCTCCTCCTGCCCTCCCCGCACGGCATGCCGCCGGACGAGCGTGCCGAGCACGCCGAGCAGCCGGCTCTCCCCCTCCAGCGGATCATCGCCCAGCCGCAGCGACCGGTGGGCGAGCCGCAGGACGCGCGCCAGCCCCGGATCGTCGATGATCGGCTCACCGAAGTGCGGCGCCCCGCGGTTCCCGCGGTCCCAGCCCGACGCCGCCCCCACCAGCTCGGCCGTCGGGTAGAGACACAGGTAGGCGAAGCCGTCCTGATCGGCGGGGCCGCCCGTGTGCGCCTCGCCCGGCTCGATCACCACGACGCTGCCGGCCGCCGAGTACAGCCGCTCGCCGCGGTACCGCATGGTCTCCAGGCCGTCGACGCACACGCCGATCGCGAACTCGTCATGGGCGTGCGGCGCGTAGTGCCGGGTGCCGATCCGCGCGTTGAGCAGGTCGAGCGAGGCGCCCTGGATGCCGTCGACCCGCGTCCACACCGCCCGGTCCGGCGGGCGCACCGCGCCCCCGCTGCCGCCTGTGTCGCCTGTGTCGCCGGTGCCGCCGGTGCCGCCGGTGCCGCCGGTGCCGCCGGTGCCGCCGTCAGGCGGAGAAGACGTGCCGGAGCCGCCAGCGGTCCCGGTCACGGCCGAGCTCCGCGACGGCCACGCCCTCCGCGCCGACGATCCGGACCCGGTAGACGCGGCCTTCCTGGGGCGTCCCGTAGGTCTTCAGGACCTCCTCGACGGCGTAGCGCGACCCCCGCCATTCGTACGCCGTGAGCCGTCCGGAGGGATCGTGCTCGGCCCGGACCGGCTCGTTCAGAAGGTGCCCCATGAGTCCGGGAGCCTAGCACGCATTCGAACAAATGTTCGCAGGTGGGAGCCCGTCCGCGCGGCGTCGCGGCGACCGTCCCGGGCATCATCCCGCCATTAAGACGCAGCCCGCCGCACATGTCCAGACCGCCCGAAACGACGATCTCCGCGCCGGGCTCGCCGACCGCCCCGCCCGGCACGGATTCTGCCGACGCGCCCCCTCGACGCCCGTAATCCACAGGCTGGGGGCAACGTTCCGCACATCCCCCGACCCTTGTGAGCAGGCCTTCCGGGAGCCGGCTCCACAACGGAATCCCCAGGCTGCAAGGTCTTTCGAACATCCGATCGGGATTGGCGGGCGCGCCGTCGCGCCGTCCACACCGTCCCCGGGTCGTGCACAGAATCCACAGCCTGTGGATAACTCCCGTGCACAACCTGGGTACGACCGAGGAGCGGCGCCGTCCACCATTCTTCCCCACCCGGTCCCCAGATGGCAGGACCGTTGTCCACGGCGTGGATAACCCGCTGACCAGCGATGAGACGGCTCTCGCGGCCCGTCCGTGCACATCGCGTTCACAGCTTGTGGGCAGCCGCCCTCCACAGGCACCCGCAACCCGTGGAAGGCGTCGCCCACCGAGAATCCCCAACGACGTCCCCAGCCGCCATCCGACCCGCGCTTGTGGACAGCCGCCCGCGCATCGCTCCAGTCGCGTGACGAGGCCCGAAGTCGGCGCGCCGAGGCCTCGTCCACGAGTTCCCCGCCGGTGCACGCCACCTGTGGATAACATCGTCCACGTCCCAGAGGTGGTCGCCGTGCCCACCGCCGTCCACCGGACGTCCCCAAGCCTGCTTCCTGGGGATATCCGCGTCATTCCTGGCCACGCGCGGTTCCGTCGCCAGGGAGCCGGCCAATCCACATCCTGTGGATAACTCTGTTCACATCCCGGCGCCGGCGGGCTTCACCGTCACGATCCGCTGCCCGACGGGATGCGCGCCCGCACCAGGAAGCCGCCGCCGGGACGCGGGTCCGCGCCGAACTCCCCGCCCAGCGCCGCCACCCGCTCGCCGAGGCCCAGCAGGCCGCGGCCGCCGACCCCGACGGCCGCGGCACGCGACCCCGAGCCGTCGTTGCCGACCTCCACCGTGATCTCATTCGCGCCGTAGCGCACCTCGACCACGGCCTGGCTCCCATGGGCGTACTTCAACACGTTCGTCAGGGCTTCCTGCACCACCCGGTAGGCGACGGCCTCGGCGCTGCCCGCGGCCACCGCGGCCTCGCCCACCTGCTCGAACTCCACCGGCTGCCCCGCCCGCCGCGTCTGCTCCACCAGCGCGCCCACGTCGCCCGCGGACGGCGCCCTGCCCTCCGCGCCCGTGCCGGCCCCGGCATCGGCGCCGGTGCCGTGGTCAGGGTTGAGCAGGTCGAGCAGATGCCGCAGATCGGTGATCGCCCGGCGGCCGGTGTCGGTGACCGCGCTCAACGTCTCGTCCAGGCGGTCGGGGGCCGCGAGCAGGTAGCGCGCCGCCTCCGCCTGCACCACCATCGCCGTCACGTGATGGGTCACCACGTCGTGGAGCTCGCGGGCGATGCGGGTGCGCTCGGCGGTCCGGGTGGCCTCGGCGACGCGGAGCCGGCGCTCGGCCTCGGCGGCCCGCGTGGAGCGCAGCCACGAACCGACCCCCCACACCAGGACGAGCGCCAGGTAGAACGTCACGTACTCGTCCACCTGCTCGTTCGCGCCCGCCCGGTTCAGCCCGACCGCGAACACCGGGTACAGGGCCGACGCCACGATCATGAACGTCCGCCGGTAGCGCTCCGCATGGGCGCCCGCGCTGATCAGCGCGATCGGCAGCGCGGTGCCCGCGACCAGGTGGTATCCGCGCAGCTGGTCGGCGGCGAACCCCAGCATCACCAGCGCCGCGCACACCGTCGGCCACCGCCGCCGCACCGCCAGGGGGAGGCACTCCAGGACGACGACCAAGGCGCCCAGTGCGTCGAAGGGGCGGGTCGCCATCTCCCCGATCTGCGTCCCATGGCCGTGGAAGCCCGGAAGGAACGACATGGCGGCCATCAGCAGCGCCAGCGGGAGGTCCCGGACCGTGACGTCGAGCCGACGCCACAGGTCCGGGACCCGGTCGAAATCCGTCATCGGAAGCCGCCGCGTACCGATCATCGGGAGAGCGTAGCGGTCGCGGCGGCCCGGCCGGCGCCCCGCCGGCGGGCGGGCACCAGGTGGCCGCGGCGGTGGGCCAGCCACATGAACACCACCGTCAGCGCGAACCCGGCCCCGACCGCGTACAGGCTCGCCTCCGGGCCGAACTTGCCGCCGGTGACCAGCGACGGGCCCGACGTCACGCCGTCCAGCAGCCCCTTGTTGTCGCCGTTGCCCGACACCTCGGTGCCGAAGATGCCCGACTCGGCGAAGTTCCAGGCGAAGTGCAGCCCGATCGGCACCCACAGGTTCCGGGTCGCGGCGTACGCGGCGGCCAGCATGCCCCCGGCCTCGATGGCGATCGCGATCGCGCCCCACAGGGTGGCGTCCGCGTTGGTGAGGTGCGACAGCCCGAACAGCAGCGCGGTCAGCGCGAGCGCCGCCCACGTCCCAATGCGCCCCTCGATGATCCGGAACAGGATGCCCCGGAACAGCAGCTCCTCCGTCACCGCCGCGGCGGCCATGAAGCCGAGCAGGGCGAACGTGCCCGAGACCGAGCCGAAGCCGTCGACCCGGTAGTCGCCGAGGAAGGCGATGTTCGCGATAACGGCCGCGAACATCACGAAACCGATCAGCATGCCCCGTCCGACGGCGGGGGCGGCGCCCTTCGTCGCGATCTCTGCCGGCGCGCGGTGCTCGGTCCGCCGCACCACCCAGGCGTACACGACGGGCGCCAGCACCGCCGTCGCCATTCCCACCACCAAGGTGAGGGCCGCGTTCCCGTCCACCGCGGCGGCGATCTGGCTGCCGACGAGGGCGACCGCGGCGACCGCCAGTAGTTGCTTCACCAAACGCATTTCCGACTCCTTTAAGACGCCCGCGGCCCGACTTCCGCGGTCGCGATAACGCTATGGATTGAGGCCTTGAGGAAACGTCACCGCGCGGAGGACATTTACGGGTAGCTCGCACGGGGGACGGACCGTTCCGCGGCCGCGCGGCCGAAGGGCGGGACGCCGCGAGGCCCGTCGACCGCCCTCCGGGTTCTCAGCTCGCGACCTGCGCGGACACCCGCTCGACGGCCTGCACCGCGACGTCGGGCTGCTCCAGGTAGATGTAGTGGCCGCTCTTGCCCGCCACCGTGAACCGGCTGCGGCCGGACAGCGCGAGCCACCTGCGCTCACCGGCCGTCCAGGCCGCCTCCAGGCGCGGGCCGGCCCCCGGGACGGCCACGAGGTACGGCTTCCCGTGCTTGATCACCTCGACCGGGATGTTCCCGGCGGATCGGACCTTCCCGTCGGGCGTCGCGAGCCGCTCCGGGTTCTCGCCCCCGAAGACCGCGAGGTTCTGCGCGCGCAGCTGCGCCGCCGGACCCGTGGCGGACGCGGGGATCGCGGTCTTCAGGTCGGCGAGCATCGTCGAAGGCGTCGCGTCCATCAGGACCAGCCCCTTGACCTGGCCCCGGTGGTCGGGGGCGTACCGGGCGGCGATCAGCCCGCCCATCGAGTGCCCGGCCAGGACCACCGGCGCATCGCCCGCGACCTCGTCGATGACCCCGGTGAGGATTTTTCCGGTACTGGCGAAACTCTGCGGCGCGTCCGGCTTGCTGCTCGCCCCCTCCCCGAGCCGGTCATAGGAGCACACCCGGTTCTTCGTGCTGAGCGTCTTCTGGAAAGCGGCCATCTTGTCCATCCCGTCACCCAGGCCGGGCAGCAGGACGACGACCGGCGCGTCCCCGTTTCGCCGTCCCGAGCAGGACACGTTCACCGTCTTCTTCTCGATCGTGAACTTCCTCGCCCCCGAGAAAGTGTCGGGCTTCTTCGAGGCGAACCCGTCGTCCTCGCAGCCAGTGAGCCCCGTCCCGGCCACCGCGAAGCAAACCGCGACCGCGGCGAACGTCCTGAACTTGCGGGTCATCATGTCCTCCAGCGAAAGAACCGGCGGCCGGGACGCAATTCGCCACCGCCTGTATTTCGCGGCCTGTAATGCCGCGCTCACAATGAGAACGCTAGAGATTCGACGACCCCGGAATCATCACCGCGCGGAGGACATTCCCAGGTAGCTCGCTCGGGGGACGGCGTACCCGTCACTCCGAGAGTTCGCGGCGGCACAGCGTGGCGAACTCGCTCGCCCTCTGCCTGAGTTCGCGGTGCTCCACCTTCCCGGCCTCCAACTCCGTCAGTTGACGTGCGAGGTAGGAATCGCTCAGCCGCAGGCCGACGTACGACCCGGCCTCGGCGACCTGCTGGGCCTTGTCCGCCGCCTCCTCCGATCCGACGATCTCCACCCACCGTTCGTGGGCCAGGCGGCGCTCATCTGCCCGGCCGCCTAGGAGCGCGGTCAGAGAGGCTCCGCCGACGGCTGCGACGAGAGTCGATCCGGCCGTGATGAGATTCGTCCACGGAATGGACACCCCATCACCGTCGGGCGGAGGTCCGCGGGGGTCAAGAGGGTCGTCGCACCGAGGACGTGTCGCTCGTCAGCGGCGTCCCGTTCGCCGCCACGGGCAGGAGGTCGGGGACGCGAGCACCGTCGCCGTCGACCAGGACCGAGTGCTTCTCGCCCGGCTCGAAGGCGTGGCGTTCGCCCCACTGCCGCAGCGTGACGATCACCGGGAAGAGGTCCCTGCCCGCCTCGGTGAGCTCGTACAGCCTGCGCCTGCCCGACGGCGCGCCGACCTGGACGAGCAGGCCGCGGGCGGTGAGCTTGCGGAGCCGTTCGGTGAGGATGTTGCGCGCGATGCCGGTGCGCTGCTGGAACTCGGTGAACGAGCGGGCGCCGTCCATCGCGTCGCGGACGATGAGCAGGCTCCACCGGTCGCCGACGAGATCGACCGTGCGGGCGACCGGGCAGGTCGGATCCGTCCACCCCTGCCCGTCGGCGTCGTCGCGTGCCATCACACCTCCAATGAGTTGCACATTGAAACTATTCTGACCTAATCTCCCATCAGTTGCAAAATGAAACTGATCGGGGGGCTCGGTGAACTGGAGGACGAGGCTGCTGCTGGGGGTGGTGTGCGGGGTCGCGGTGGCCGGCGTCTACGCCGCGCAGCCGGTGCTGAGCCCGATGGGCCGCGACCTGGGCGTTGCGGACGGCTCGCTCGGCTGGCTGGTGGCCACGGGCCAGCTCGGCTATCTGGCCGGACTGGTCCTGCTGGTGCCGCTGGGCGACGTCCTCGACCGCAGGCGCCTGATCGCCGCGCACCTCGCCCTGGTGGCCGCGGGCACGGCCGTCACCGCGGCCGCCCCGGCCGCCTGGGCGGCGTTCTCCGGACTGGCCGCCGCTGGCGCCTTCGCGGTGGTGGTGCAGACGACCGTCGCGTACACGGCGTCGATCTCCCCGCCAGCCGAACGCGGCCGCAACCTCGGCATCGTGACCTCGGGCGTGGTGATCGGCATCCTCGGCTCGCGCGTCGCCGCCGGAGTCCTGGCGGACCTCTGGGGATGGCGGAGCATCTACGTGACCCTCGCCGTCCTCGCCGCGGTCCTCGCGCCGCTCACCCTCACCGCGCTGCCTGCGGACCCCCGTCCGGACACCGCGCGGTACGGGCAGGTGCTCCGGTCATTCGGCGGGTTGTTCGTCCAGCCGCTTTTCCTCAGCCGCGGGCTGATCGCGTTCTTCCTGTTCGCCTCGTTCGGCACCCTGTGGAGCGGCATGGCCCTGCCGCTGGCCGGCGCGCCGTGGCACCTCAGCCAAGCGCAGATCGGGCTCTTCGGCGTCGCCGGTCTCGCCGGAGCCCTCGGCGCCGCCAGGTCCGGACGCTGGGGCGATGCCGGGCACGCGCACCGCGTCACCGGCATCGCGCTGGCGCTCCTGCTCGCCTCCTGGGCAGCCATCGGACAACTCTCATGGTCGCTGCCGCTCCTGGCCCTCGGCGTGCTCCTGCTCGACTTCGCCGTCCAAGCCGTCCACGTGAGCAACCAGCACGCTCTCACCACCGCCTACCCCGACCGCACCAGCACCGCCATCGGCGCCTACATGGTCTTCTACTCCCTCGGCTCCGCCCTCGGAGCAACCGCGACCACGGCCCTCTTCGCCACCACCGGCTGGCTCGGCCCCACAACCCTGGGCGCGACCCTAACCCTCGCCGCCCTAACCACCTGGAAGCTAACCCCCACCCCCCGTCGGCATTGCCTAACGTGCACTCCGTGACGAAAGCGATGATCCGATACGGCCAGGCTGACGAAGCCGACGACGTCCTGGAGTTCTGGAAGCTGGCGGGCGAGGGGACAGACCGGCACGACTCGTCCCAGGGCTATCTGGCACTGATCGAGCGGGATCCGCACTCTCTGCTGGTCGCGGAGGCCGACGGGCGGATGGTCGGCACGCTGATTGCGGGGTGGGACGGGTGGCGCGCGCATCTGTACCGGCTCGCCGTCCATCCCGCCTACCGGCGGCAGGGCATCGCACGGAGGCTGATCGAACGAGCTGAGCTGCGCTTTCGCGATTTCGGCGCGTTCCGGGCCGACGCCATGGTCCTGGACGCGAACGAGCTCGCTCACCACGCTTGGAGCACCGCGGGATACCACCGGCAGCCCCAGTGGGGCCGCTGGGTGAAACCGCTGGACGCACCACGACCGGACGAACAAGATCAGCGATAGCCGTCCCGCCCCGCGCCCCGAGCGCCCAGGGGCGAAGCCGCCCGTGGGGGGCAAGGGGGCGGAGCCCCCAAAGGGGGGCGTGGGGGGCAAGGGGGCGGAGCCCCCAAAGGGGGGCGTGGGGGGCGGAGCCCCCCACATCGGGGGTCCGGGGGTCGCCCCCCGGGTGAAATGACGGAGGAGTGGCGGCCCGCGCTCTCCGCGGGCACACCACTCCCATCTCCGAAGTGGGCCTAGGAGGACTTGAACCTCCGGCCTCATCCTTATCAGGGATGCGCTCTAACCGACTGAGCTATAGGCCCGTACTGCCGCCGCCTTGCGGCGCAACCAGAGATTACCCCATGGGGAACAGCAACCGGAAATCGATTGGCGGGCGGCGGCGGGGTCGCGCTATTCGGCCTCCTTGAGGGTGACCTCCACGCCGCCGACGAGGTCCGCGGCGAGGTTGTAGATGACGGAGCCGACCGTGGACAGGGCGGTGATGAGGAGGACGTTCAGGGCGCCGACGAGGACCGTGTAGCCGAAGACGCGGGCGAAGGAGAACCAGCTGCCGGCGTCGACGCCGCCGTCGGTCTCGCCCTGCTGCTTGGTGAGGCTGTTGATCGTGTCGCTGATGGCGTCGAAGACGCCGAGGCCGGACAGGATGATGTACAGCACCACCACGGCGACCAGCAGGACGACGAAGCAGACCAGCGACATCACGAAGCTGAACTTCATCACCGACCACGGCTCGAGCCGGGCCAGCTGGAGCTGGGCCTTGCGGGCCGGCTTGGCCGGCGCGGGGGCCTTGCCGGAGTTCACCGGGGCGACGGCGGCGGAGGGGCGGTCCTTGAGGACGGTCCCCGCGAAGCCGGAGCCCGTCCGGCCCGGGCCCGGGCCGGACGAGTTGCCCGACGCGGCGGCCGCGGCCGGCGGCTTCTCCGTCCGGCCGCTGGAGACCGAGCCGGACGGCTCGGCGGGCTTCGCCCAGCTGGACGGGCCGGGCCGCTTGGCGGGCGCCGGGCCCTTGGCCGGCTCGGCGGTGTCCTTGACCGGGGCGATCTCCGGCGTCTCGGGCTTCGCCGGCTCGTCCTTGACCTGGGCGAGGTCGATCCTGGTCGCGTCGGCGCCCGAAGGGGAGCCCGAGGAGCCCGCCGAACCCGAGGATCCCGTCGCGGCGTCCGAGCCGTTCTCCGAGGCGGCGTCGGAGTCGATCTCGACGGTGGCCTCGTCCCGGGCCGGCTTGGCGGACGCGGCGGCGACGGTCTTGCCGCCGGGCCTGTCCGCGGCCTTGCCGGTCGCGGCCGGGCGGCCGGCGGGCTTGCCGGCGCCCCCCTTGCCGCTCCCGCCCTTGCTCTTGCCGGGCTCGGTGCTCACGTGTCCTCCTGGCCTAGCGGCTCGGTGAGGAGAACGGAAACGTCACTCACCATCGCCCCCCTCGGCGTCGACTGAGTCCTCAATGGTGGACTCTACGTTCCTCGCGATGGCGACCACGCTGTCCCCCTCGGCGAGGTTCATCAGGCGGACGCCCATGGTCTGCCTGCCGGACTGCTTGATCTCGGCGGCGCTGGTGCGGATGACGCCCCCGTTGGAGGTCATGCCGAACACCTCGTAGTCCGGGCGGACCATCAGCGCCCCTACCAACCTGCCGCGAGATTCCACGATCTTAGCGGTGAGAACTCCCTTACCACCCCGCCCTTGGACGGGGTACTGGTCGGCGGGGGTCCGCTTGGCGTAGCCGCCCTCGGTCGCGACCAGGACGTCGTGCTCGGCGTCCTTCACGACCAGCATGTTCAGGACCTCCTGGTCCTCCTCGAAGCGCATGCCGATCACGCCGGAGGTGGCGCGGCCCATCGGCCGCAGGGACTCGTCGTCGGCGTGGAACCGGATCGCCTGGGCGCCGGTCGACACCATCAGCAGGTCGTCGTCGGCGGAGACGAGCCGGGCGGCGATCACCTCGTCGTCGTCGACCAGGTTGATCGCGATGATGCCGCCGGTGCGGGGCGAGTCGAAGTCGCGCAGCGCCGTCTTCTTGACGCGGCCCTTCTTGGTGGCGAGGACGAGGTAGGGGGCGACCTCGTAGTCGCGCAGGTCCATGACCTGGGCGATGTGCTCGTCCGGCTGGAACGCGAGGAGGTTCGCGACGTGCTGGCCGCGCGAGTCGCGCCCGGAGTCGGGCAGTTCGTACGCCTTCGCCCGGTACACCCGGCCCTTGTTGGTGAAGAACAGGATCCAGTGGTGCGTCGTGGTGACGAAGAACTGGTCGACGATGTCGTCCTGCTTCAGCTGCGCGCCGCGGATGCCCTTGCCGCCGCGCCGCTGCGCCCGGTACAGGTCGGTCTTGGTGCGCTTGGCGTAGCCGCCGCGGGTGATGGTGACGACGACGTCCTCTTCGGCGATGAGGTCCTCGTACGACACGTCCCCGTCGAACGGGATGATCTCGGTGCGCCGCTCGTCGCCGAACTTCTCGACGATCGGGGCCAGCTCGTCGCCGACGATCTGCCGCTGCCGCTCCGGCGAGGACAGGATGTCGTTGTAGTCGGCGATCTCCGCCATGAGCTTGTCGTACTCGTCGGTGATCGCCTGGCGCTCCAGGGCGGCGAGCTTGCGCAGCTGCATGTCCAGGATCGCCTGCGCCTGGATCTCGTCGATGTCCAGCAGGTTCATCAGGCCCTGCTGCGCCTCCGAGGCGGACGGCGAGCGGCGGATCAGCGCGATGACCTCGTCGATGCGGTCCAGCGCCTTCAGCAGCGCGCGCAGGATGTGGGCGCGCTCCTCGGCCTTGCGGAGCAGGAACCGGGTGCGCCGGACGACGACCTCGATCTGGTGCGCCACCCAGTGCCGGACGAACTGGTCGATGCGCAGCGTGCGCGGCACGCCGTCGACCAGCGCGAGCATGTTCGCGCCGAACGTCTCCTGCAGCTGCGTGTGCTTGTACAGGTTGTTCAGGACGACCTTGGCGACCGCGTCCCGCTTGAGGACGATCACCAGGCGCTGGCCGGTCCGGCCGGAGGTCTCGTCGCGGACGTCGGCGATGCCGTCGAGCTTGCCGTCCTTGACCGACTCGGCGATCTTCAGCGCGAGGTTGTCCGGGTTGACCTGGTAGGGGAGTTCGGTGACGACCAGGCAGGTGCGGCCCTGGATCTCCTCGACCTCGACGACGGCCCGCATCGTGATGGAGCCGCGGCCGGTGCGGTAGGCCTCCTCGATGCCCTTGCGGCCGACGATCAGGCCGGCGGTCGGGAAGTCGGGGCCCTTGACCCGCTCGATCAGCGCCTCGAGCAGCTCCTCGTCGGACGCGCCGTAGTTGTCCAGGAACCAGCGGACGCCCTCGGCGACCTCGCGCAGGTTGTGCGGCGGGATGTTGGTGGCCATCCCGACCGCGATGCCGGCCGAGCCGTTCACCAGCAGGTTCGGGTACCGCGACGGCATGACGTCCGGCTCCTGGGAGCGGCCGTCGTAGTTCGGGGAGAAGTCGACGGTCTCCTTGTCGATGTCGCGCAGCAGCTCCATCGCCAGGGGCGCCATGCGGCACTCGGTGTACCGCATGGCAGCGGCGGGGTCGTTGCCGCGCGAACCGAAGTTGCCGTTGCCGTCGACCAGCGGGTACCGCATCGACCACGGCTGTGCCAGGCGGACCAGCGCGTCGTAGATGGCCGAGTCGCCGTGGGGGTGGTAGTTCCCCATGACGTCGCCGACGACGCGGGCGCACTTGAAGTAGCCGCGGTCGGGCCGGTAGCCGCCGTCGTACATCGCGTACAGGACGCGGCGGTGGACCGGCTTGAGTCCGTCGCGGACCTCGGGCAGCGCGCGCGCGACGATGACCGACATCGCATAGTCGAGATAGCTCTTCTGCATCTCGACCTGGATGTCGACCGGTTCGATCCGCTCGCCCGGGTGTCCACCCTCTGTGGTCACGTCCGTCACTCTCAAGACCTCTTCTGCTAAATGGGAACGAAGTACGACGCCCGATGGGAGCCCCGCCGCCGGTCAGGGCGGGCGGGGGCCGCCGCACCTGTCAGATGTCGAGGAAGCGCACGTCCTTGGCGTTGCGCTGGATGAACTCCCGGCGGGGTTCGACCTCCTCGCCCATGAGCACGCTGAACAGCTCGTCGGCCTGGGCGGCGTCGTCGAGCTGAACCTGCAGCAGGACCCGGTTGTCGGGGTCCATCGTGGTGTCCCACAGCTCGTTGGCGTTCATCTCGCCGAGGCCCTTGAAGCGCTGCACCTGGTCGCGGGGGCGCGGGTCGCGGCGGCCGGCGGCGATCCCGGCCTCGATGATCGCGTCGCGCTCGGCGTCGGAGAAGGCGTAGTCGGCCTCGTTGCCGCGCGCGTCCCACTTGATCTTGTAGAGCGGGGGCTGCGACAGGTACACGTGGCCGGCCTCGATCAGCGGCTTCATGAACCGGAACAGCAGCGTCATCAGCAGCGTGTTGATGTGGTGGCCGTCGACGTCGGCGTCCGACATCAGGATGATCTTGTGGTAGCGCAGCTTGGAGATGTCGAACTCGTCGTGCACCCCGGTGCCGAGCGCGGTGATGATCGCCTGGACCTCGTTGTTCTTGAGGATCTTGTCGATCCGCGCCTTCTCGACGTTCAGGATCTTGCCGCGGATGGGCAGGATGGCCTGGAAGTGCGGGTCGCGGCCGCCCTTGGCCGAGCCGCCCGCCGAGTCGCCCTCGACGATGTACAGCTCGGACTTGCCGGGGTCGGTGGACTGGCAGTCCGACAGCTTACCGGGCAGCGACGTCGACTCCAGCAGGCTCTTGCGCCGGGTCAGGTCGCGCGCCTGCCGCGCCGCCACCCGCGCGCGCGCGGCCTGCGACGCCTTGTTGATGATCTCCTTGGCCTCGCCCGGGTTCTCCTCGAACCAGTCGCGCAGATGCTCGTTGCAGGCCCGCTGCACGAACGACTTCGCCTCGGTGTTGCCGAGCTTGGTCTTGGTCTGCCCCTCGAACTGCGGGTCGGCCAGCTTGATCGAGATGATCGCGGTGAGGCCCTCGCGGACGTCCTCACCGGTCAGGTTGTCGTCCTTGTCGCGCAGCAGCCCCTTGTCGCGGGCGTACCGGTTGACGATCGTCGTCAGCGCCGCACGGAACCCTTCCTCGTGGGTGCCGCCCTCCGCCGTGTTGATCGTGTTCGCGAACGTGTGCACCGACTCGGCGTACGAGGAGTTCCACTGCATGGCGATCTCCACCGACATGCCCTCGGTGTCGTCGCCGAAATAGATCGTGGTCTCGTGGACGGGTTCCTTGCGCGCGTTGATGTAGCGGACGAAGTCCTCGATGCCGCCCTCGTAGCAGTACTTCACCACGTTCGGCTCACCGTTGGAGTGGTCCGGCCGCTCGTCCACCAGCGTGATCGACAGGCCGCGGTTCAGGAACGCCATCTCCTGCATGCGGCGCGACAGCGTCTCGAAGTTCCACTCGAGGGTCTCGAAGATGTCGCCGTCGGGCCAGAAGGTGATGCGGGTGCCCGTCTCGGCGGTCTCCTCGCCCCTGCGCAGCTCCGTCGCCGGGCCCTGCCAGGTGTAGGACTGCCGCCACACGTGGCCGTCCACCCTGACCTCGGCATCCAGCCGGCTGGACAGCGCGTTCACCACCGCCGAGCCGACACCGTGCAGGCCGCCGGAGACCGCGTAGGACTTGCCGTCGAACTTGCCCCCCGCGTGCAGCGTCGTCAGCACCAGCTCGATCGCCGGGCGCTTCTCCACCGGGTGCTCGCCCACCGGGATTCCGCGGCCGTTGTCGAGCACGCTGACGCCGCCGTCCGCGAGCAGCGTCACCACGATGTCGTCGGCGTAGCCCGCCAGGGCCTCGTCGACCGAGTTGTCCACGATCTCGTAGACCAGGTGGTGGAGGCCGCGCTCACCGGTCGACCCGATGTACATGCCCGGACGCTTGCGCACCGCTTCCAGGCCTTCAAGGACAGTGATCGAACTAGCGTCGTACGCCAAAGGAGATCCTCCTGCCGGGGATGGTGAGCCGCCCCGCGCCCAGGGGAGCGCGGTGTGCCCCGTACACACATGAGGGCGCCCTAGTGCTCCGTACGTGTTCGGTAGAGCTCTGGGCACCCCATGGCGGTGCAGCATCCTGAACCCGTTTTCATTCTACCGGGTCACACGGCGAAAAGTGGCACTCCCGAGCGCTGTGTGCGCGTGTGGCGGCCGAGCGGGCCCGGAGATGCATCCCCCCATAGCCCTGGGGGGGTTCTCTGGCCTACGGCGCGCTCGTTGCTGAACTCGTCACCGAGCTTCCCGAACAGATGTTCCCACCCGCCACCGACATCCCGTCACGCCGCGCGACCGCCTCCGCGGCGCGCCGTCCCCGCCTGCCCCTTGTCACCCAGCTGAGCGCCGGGAGCGCCTCTCCGCGGGGCGCCGCGCGCCGCGTGAACCGCCGAACCGCTCCCTCGCGGGCGCTCGGCCGCCGGTTCAGCGGACGCGCCAGGCGCCGTTGCGGCGGGGGCCCGACGCCGGACCGACCACCTTGACCCGGCGGACCGTCCCGTGCCCCAGCTCCTCGTTCAGCCGCCGCACCAGTGTCGACGACAGCAGCCGCAGCTGCGTCGCCCACGTCGTCGAATCGGCGGCGACGGTCAGCTCGCCGTCCTCGAAGCGCTCCGGACGGGTGTGCTCGGCCAGCTCGGGACCGACGATGCCGGCCCAGTTCCCGAACACGCCGCCGACCGCCGCGCGCTGCTCCCACCCGCGCGAGGCCAGCAGGTCGCGGATCGCCGCGCCGAACGCCTGCGGGTCGCCGCCGCGGCTCGGATCCCGCACCCGGACGGGCTTGGCCGCGCCCTTGCGCTTGCCTCCCTGGCCGGGGAGGGTGCCGCGCTTCAGCGCGTCGGCCTTCGCCTGCGCGAGCGCCTCCCGCGCCAGCTCGATGCCCGACTTCGCCGGGACCCCGCCGGACTCCCCCGACGCGGCGTCGTCCCCCTGCGAACCGGCCGTCTGCGGCCCCGACTCCTGGGAGCCGGCCCCCTGTGGACCGGCGCCTGGCGGGGCGGCGGCCTGCGGGCCGTCCACAGCCTGGGGATCGTCGGCGCCGCCGGGATCCGGAGAATTCACCGGACCGGGGGAGTTGTGCACATCCTGTGGATCATTCGTCACCTGCGCGCCCCTTCCCGGTCAGTCCCGGACCACCCGGCCGTCGGAGACGGTATACGAACCGCCCGTCAGTTCCGCCGGGACGTCGGCGGGGACCGCCGCGGTGATCAGCACCTGCTCGGCCGGCACCACCATCTCCGCCAGCCGGCTGCGCCGCCCCACGTCCAGCTCGGCGAACACGTCGTCGAGGATCAGCACCGGGTCGTCGCCGTCCGCGCGGAGCAGGTCGAACGCCGCGAGCCGCAGCCCGAGCGCGAACGACCACGACTCGCCGTGGCTGGCGTAGCCGCGCGCGGGCAGCTCCCCCAGCCGCAGGACGAGCTCGTCGCGGTGCGGCCCGACCAGGCTCACCCCGCGCTCCAGCTCCTGCTTGCGCGCCTCGGCCACGCCTGCCAGCAGCTGCTCGGCCAGCCGTCCACGGTCTGTGGACAACTCCTCCGCCGCCAGCGAGCTCTTGTAGTGCAGATCGGCCGCGCCGCTGGCCGGGGCGAGCGCCGCGTACGCGCGCGCGACGAGCGGGCGGAGCGCCTCCACCAGCTCGAGCCGCCCCGCCAGCAGCTCCGCCCCGGTGCGCGCCAGATGCGAATCCCACACGTCGAGCGTCGCGAGCACCTCGGGGCCGGGGGACCGGCGATGTGCGGCGGCCGATTTCAACAGGGCGTTGCGCTGCTTGAGGACGCGGTCGTAGTCGGACCGGACCGCCGCGAACCGGGGGGCCCGCGACGTCAGCAGCTCGTCCATGAACCGGCGGCGCTCCCCCGGGTCGCCCTTCACCAGCGTGAGGTCCTCCGGGGCGAACAGCACCGTCCGCAGCATCCCCAGGATCTCGCGCGGCCTGGGGACGGGGGACCGGTTCAGCCGCGCCCGGTTCGCCTTGCCCGGGTTGATCTCGAGCTCGATCAGCGCCTTGCGGTCGTCCTTCACCACGCCCGCGCGCACGATCGCGCGCGGCGCGCCCTGCCGGACGAGCGGCGCGTCGGTCGCGGCGCGGTGGCTGCCGTGCGAGGCGACGTACCCGATCGCCTCGACCAGGTTCGTCTTGCCCTGCCCGTTCGGCCCCACGAACGCGGTCACGCCCGGCCCGAGCGCCACCTCGGCGGTGGCGTACGACCGGAAGTCCTGCAGCGAGAGGTGGGCGACGTGCACGAGACACGAGCGTAGAGCCTCCCGCGCACCGCCCACACACTCCGCGCGTTCTGTGGATAACCCTGGACGGCTTTGAGCCGCCCAGCCGTCGCGCGAGCGCGTTACCTGCCCGGTGGTGCGACGCCGAAGGCGAGCACCACCGGCCAGATCGCGAAGCGATGCCGCGCTCGCCCAAGACCGGTCAAGGGTCGAGCCGCCAGGCGAGACCTTTGGGCCGGGATTGCTACAACACAGGGGGGTTCACGTCGGCGCCGGGGGAGTCGGCGCCCTTGGCGGTCTCGATCGCGTGCCCGCCGAACTGGTTGCGCAGCGCCGCGACGACGCGCATCGCGGGGGAGTCGTCCTGCCGGGAGGTGAACCGGGCGAACAGCGAGGCGGTGATCGCCGGCAGCGGGACGGCGTGCTCCACCGCGGCCTGCACCGTCCAGCGGCCCTCGCCGGAGTCGTTGGCGTAGCCGCGCAGGTCGTCCAGCTCCGGGTCGTCCTTGAGCGCGCGGTTCAGCAGGTCCAGCAGCCAGGACCGGATGACCGTGCCCTCCTGCCAGCTGAGGAACGTGTCCGGCACCTTCGTGACGAGGGGGCTGGCCTCGATCAGCTCGTAGCCCTCGCCGAAGGCCTGCATCATCGCGTACTCGATGCCGTTGTGGACCATCTTCACGTAGTGGCCGGCGCCGATCTTGCCGGAGTGCACGAAGCCGTAGTCGCCCTCCGGCTTCAGCGTCTCGAAGATCGGCATCAGCCGCTTCACGTTGTCCTCGTCACCGCCGACCATGAGGGCGTAGCCGTTCTGCAGTCCCCACACGCCGCCGCTGACCCCGCAGTCGACGAAGCCGATGCCCTTGCCGGCCAGCTCCTCGCCGTGCTTCTGGTCGTCCACATAGTGTGAATTACCGCCGTCCACCACGAGGTCGCCCGCGTCGAGCAGCTCCCCCAGCTTGTTGATGGTGTCCTGCGTCGGGCCGCCCGCGGGCACCATCACCCACACGGCGCGCGGCGGGGAGAGGCGTTCGACCAGCTCCTCGACCGAGCCGACGTCGCTGACGTCGGGGTTGCGGTCGTAGCCGACGATCGTGTGACCGCCGCGCCGCAGCCGCTCGGCCATGTTCGCGCCCATCTTGCCCAGGCCGATGATGCCCAGCTCCATGCTCACTTCTCCCCTGTGCGTAACTGCCCGTGCCCGTCCGCGGAGGCTTCCCCGCGGACCGGTCGTCTCCCCCAGGTATGCCCCAGGACCGGTCTTTACCCAGACAACCGCACCGGCATGATCAGATAACGGTAGTTGGGGTTCTCACCGTCCTGCGGGGGCTTGCCGGTGAGCACCGCCGGCTTGGTGGGCGTGGTGAACGACAGCCGCGCGACGTCCGAGCCGATCGCCGAGAGCCCGTCGAGCAGGAACCCGGGGTTGAAGGCGATGTCGATGTCCTCGCCCTCCAGCGTCGCCTCCAGGGCCTCCACGGCCTGAGCCTCGTCCCCCGTCCCGGCCTCCAGGACGACCTCTCCCTGGCTGAACGAGAGCCGCACGGGGGTGTTGCGCTCGGCGACCAGCGACACGCGCTTCACCGCCTCGATGAACTGCGCCGTCTGCACCTCGGCCAGGCCCGCGTACTCGCTTGGCAGCAGCGACCGGTACTTGACGAAGTCGCCGTCCAGCAGCCGCGACGTGGTGCGGCGGCCGCCGCCCTCGAAACCGATCATGCCCTCGCCGGCGCCGCCGGTCGCGGCCAGCGCGATCGACACCTCGGCGCCCGCGGTCAGCGACTTGGCGGTGTCGGCCAGCGTCTTCGCCGGGACGAGCGCGACCGCGGAGAAGTCCGGCCGCTCCGGCTTCCAGTGCAGCTCCCGGACGGCCAGCCGGTACCGGTCGGTGGACGCGAGGGTGACGGTCTCCCCCTCGATCTCCACACGCACACCGGTGAGCATGGGGATGGTGTCGTCCTTGCCCGCCGCGATCGCGACCTGGGCGACGGCGGCGGCGAACTCGTCGCTGCCGACCGCGCCGGCGGCCGGCGGCATCTCCGGCAGCGACGGGTAGTCCTCCACAGGCATGGTGAGGAGTGTGAACTTCGCGCTCCCGCAGCGGAGCATCACCTTCGCGCCGTCGGTCGTGACCTCCACAGGGTGGGGAGGAAGGCTGCGCGAGATCTCCGCGAGCAGCCGGCCGGACACCAGCGCCGTCCCCGCCTCCTCGACGTCGATCTCCGTGGAGACCTGCGCGGAGACCTCGTAGTCGAACGCCGACAGCTTCAGCCGGTCGTCGTTGCCTTCGCCTCCGGCGACGATGTGCATGCCCGCGAGCACCGGCACCGGGGGCCGGACCGGCAGCGTGCGCGCCGTCCAGGCCACGGCGTCGGCCAGGGCGTCTCTGTCGATGCGGAACTTCAAGGGGACCCGCCTCCTGCAGGTGTCGGACGAGGGTGTGCTGCTTGCGCCTCGGCGCGGGCGCTCGGGGCGCGTTGTCCCCAGGCCCTGATTTGAGTTGGATCTTTTCTTGAGTAGAGAAGTAGAGCAGTACCAGTAATAGGGGCCGTGGATAGTGTGGACAGACCGCGTTCCCGCAGGTGAGACCGCGGATCTCTGTCCACCGGGTCTGTGCATCGGCGGTGGACGGCGCGGGCCGTGCTGGGGACGGCGATTCCGTCCCCACAGGTCGTCCTCACGTCATCCCCCGGTTGTCCACGAGTTTTCCGCAGGTTCTCCCGGGCCGTCCCGGCTCCCGGCCGTCGTGGCGGGGTCCGGCCGCGGTCGTCCCCAGGGCGTCCCCAAGGCTTCCCCAGCTTGTCCACGGGTTCGTCCCCATGATGCCGGGTGGCCGTCCCCAGGGCTTCCACAATCGGTCCACGAGTCGTCCCCATGTTGTCCGCAGGTTTTCCCCGGCCTTTCGGCCGGGATCCCCAGGGTTATCCCCAGGTTGTGCGTGTCGATCTTGGTTCGGGGCCGCCGCCGGCCGGTGTTCGACCGGGCGTTCGAACGGCCTGTGCACGAGGCTTTTACACAGCTCGCAAGGGGCCGGGACGGCCCGTCCGGGCCCTTCCGTCAGCGCTTGCGGGCCTGGTGCTTGATCCGTCCCGTCAGCTCGGTGACCTGGTTGTAGATCGCGCGGCGCTCGGCCATCAGCGACCGGATCTTGCGCTCGGCGTGCATGACCGTGGTGTGGTCGCGGCCACCGAACTGCTGCCCGATCTTGGGAAGCGACAGGTCGGTCAGCTCCCGGCACAGGTACATCGCGATCTGCCGGGCCGTCACCAGCATCCGCGACCGCGACGGCCCGCACAGGTCCTCGATCGTCGTGCCGAAGTACTCGACCGTCTGCGCCATGATCATCGCCGCGGTGATCTCCGGACCGGAGTCGTTGGGGATCAGGTCCTTCAGGACGATCTCCGCGAGCTTCATGTCGACCGACTGCCGGTTCAGGCTCGCGAACGCCGTCACCCGGATCAGCGCGCCCTCCAGCTCGCGGATGTTCGTCGCGATCTGCGAGGCGATGAACTCCAGCACGTCCGGCGGCGCGGCCAGGCCCTCCTGGCGGGCCTTCTTCTGCAGGATCGCGATCCGCGTCTCCAGCTCGGGCGGCTGGACGTCGGTCGTCAGGCCCCACTCGAACCGGTTGCGCAGCCGGTCCTCCAGCGTGACCAGCTCCTTGGGCGGCCGGTCGCTGGAGATCACGATCTGCTTGCTGGCGTTGTGCAGGGTGTTGAAGGTGTGGAAGAACTCCTCCTGCGTCTGCTCCTTGCCCTCCAGGAACTGGATGTCGTCGACGAGGAGGATGTCCACATCCCGGTAGCGGCGGCGGAACCCGTCGGCCTTGCCGTCGCGGATGGAGTTGATGAAGTCGTTCGTGAACTCTTCGGAACTCACATAACGGACACGTGCTCCGTTGAAGAGGCTCTGCGCGTAGTGGCCGATCGCGTGCAGCAGGTGCGTCTTGCCGAGCCCGGAGTCGCCGTAGATGAACAGCGGGTTGTAGGCCTTGGCCGGCTGCTCGGCGACGGCGACGGCCGCGGCGTGCGCAAACCGGTTGGACGAGCCGATGACGAACGTCTCGAAGGTGTACTTGGGGTTGAGGCGCGCGTGCTCGGACGCACCGGCGCCCTGACCGCCGCCACTCTCGCGCGCGCCCCCGGGGCCACCCGAGCCGGACGGTCCGCCAGGGGCCGGGACCGGTCCACGAGCGTCGGACCCCTCGTCGTCGCGGAAACCGCCCTCGCCCCGGTACGGCTTTTCGTCGCGGTACTGCTCGGAACCCGGATACTGCTCCGGCCCTGTGTACGACTGCTCCGTGCCGGGAAACGGGGACTCCGCCTTATAGGAGTCTTCGTCGCGCCCCAGCGGAGGCTCGCCTTTCCCATGCTGGGCCTCTCGGCCCATCGGCTCGCCACGGCCGCCGGGACGCAGCGGGCCGAGCGTGCGGTCATTGAGATGGGAAGGCGCGTGCGGGGGCCGTCCGGGAGGCTCGCCACCGAACCCCTCGGAGCCGAACCCTTCTGCTCCCCCATAGCCCTCGGGACCGCCGAACCCTTCCTGCGGACGGCCGCGCCCCGGAAAGTTCGGGACGTTTCCCCGGTCATAGGAGGACGGCCCGCGCCCCCCCGGACCGGCCCCATACGCGGGGGGACGGGGAGCCGGCGGATAAGGGGCGCCGTGGTCATTGTCACGCTGCGGCCATCCACGGTCGTCGTCGCCCTGTGGATATCCACCGGGAAGGCCCGGCCTGTGGGTAACTTCGGACGGCGGCCGGTAGCCCGGGTCGCCGTACGGCTGCTCCGGGTAAGGACGGTCGGTGTAATCCGGGCGCTCGGAGTAAGGGGAGTCCCCGTACTGCTGCTTGTCCGGATAGGGCCGATCCCGGTCGCGATCCCGGTCCCTGTCGCGGTCCTCAAGCGGCCGTTCGCCATAAGAAGAAGGCGCGGACTCGTGCATCCCCGGACCCGGCACCGGCGCCGACAGCGGCTCTCCCGAACCCGCGCGGGAACCGCCGCCCGGACCCGGCCCGGAAACGGCCGGCGGCTCCGGCTGGACGGTCACCGCGACGCGGATCTCCCTGCCCAGTTCATGGGAGAGCGCCTGCGTGATGAGGTTCCGCAGCCGCGTTTCCAGGGCGTCCTTGGCGAACTCGTTGGGCGCCGCCAGAAGGGCCGTCCCCTCCACCAGGGCCAGCGGGCGGACCATCGGCAGCCATGCGCGGTAACTCGGGGACAGATCGCTCTCAGACAGCGCGGTGAGGGTGCGGGCCCAGACCGATCCGAGATCCTGACCGTCCATGCGCAAGGTCCCCTCCCCACAACTCCGCCGAACGGAGTACCTGACCGTCCGGGTACCTGACCGCCCGGCTGTCCCACGAGTTGCGGCCCGCCTCGTTGGGCACGGCCGCGACGCGGAAGCCTTACTCTCTCACGAGTTGTCCACAGAGTTGTCCACATGCTGTGCATAGGCATGAGGCACCCTGTGCAAAACTCCGCCGCAGGGGTTCGGGAAAGGCGGGACGGGGCGTCTCCGGCCGCGTCGGCGGCCGGGCGGGGTGGTTCTCGATTGGGGGGCGGGCGGAACACCGAACATCGCTCTCACGAGTCACAGGAGCGTCGGCTTGCCCGGAGGAAGAACCCTAGCCCGTGCCGATCCGCACCCGCAACACGAAGCCGGGACCGTCCGGGGCCGATACGGTGCGCGAGCGGGCCCCCGCCGGACGACCAGCTCCAACGGGACGTCCGGCGCCGCGGCGGCCGCATGATCCGTTTGACCGGGCGGGGCGATTGCCCGTAACGTGCTGAGGTCGAGTCGCATCGACGGAGGTGACGCGTGCCCGCCGGTCGTCCGCCCGGACGGCACGGGTGGGCCCCCGCTGCGGGGGACCGAACGCGGGCCCTCGATGCGAGCTTTCGCACCTTTCTAGTCGAACCGACCGCAGCACTGGAGCCTCAAAGTGAGCAAGCGTACATTCCAGCCGAACAACCGCCGCCGCCACAAGAAGCACGGCTTCCGGCTGCGGATGCGCACGCGCGCCGGGCGCGCCGTCCTCTCCTCGCGGCGCGGCAAGGGCCGTGCCCGCGTCGCGGTCTGACCGTTCCCTCCCATGCTGCCGTCCGGGAACCGGATGCGGCGGCGGGACGACTTCTCGTTGGCCGTCCGGCGCGGTCGCCGCGCCGGACGGCCTAACGTCGTCGTCCACCTGCTACGGCCGGAGGAGGCCGCGGAGGCCGCCGTCCCGGCGCTGGTCGGGTTCATCGTTGCGCGCAACGTCGGCAACGCCGTGACCCGCAACGCGGTGCGGCGCCGGCTCCGGCACCTCGCGCGCGGGCACGTGGACCGGCTTCCACCGGGTAGCCTGCTCGTAGTGCGCGCCAACCCCCGCGCGGGGGAGGCGCGCCCCGACGAACTGGCCGCGGATCTGGAGTCGGCGCTCGACCGGCTGCTGCGGCCCGCGTCCAAGGGGCGGAGATGAGGAACTGGCACGGGGAGCCGATCCCCGCACGACGCCCGGCGACGACCCCAGGTCCGGTCGCCGCGGTGTTGATCCTTCTCGTCCGCGCCTACCGCCGCTTCTTGAGTCCCCTGCTCGGGCAGCAGTGCCGCTTCACCCCGTCCTGCAGCACCTACGGCCTCAAGGCCCTCCAGGTGCACGGGGCGGGGCGCGGCACATGGCTGACGGTCCGCCGGATCGCGCGGTGCCACCCCTTCCACCCCGGCGGCTACGATCCGGTGCCGCCGAAGAAGACGCCCTCAGGCAAGTCCGGGGCGGCCTCTTCGAACTCCGGCCGCAAGGAACGCGGCCCCGCCCTAGCAGAGCCCAAGGAGCTGCCCGGTGCTTGACTGGTTGTACGAGATCGTCTCTCAGCTCATCGTGTGGATCCACGCTGGGCTGAGCGTCGTCTTCCCCAAGGACAGCGGATGGGCCTGGGGCGGCTCGATCATCCTGCTGACCGTCCTGCTGAGGCTCGTCCTCGTTCCGCTGTTCGTGAAGCAGATCCATGCCTCGCGGAAGATGCAGGAACTGAACCCGAAGGTTCAGGCGCTGCGCAAGAAGTACAAGAACGACAAGCAGCGCCTCAACCAGGAGGTCATGAAGCTCTACCAGGAGAACGGCGCGAACCCGCTGTCGGGCTGCCTTCCCCTGGTCGTGCAGATGCCGGTCTTCATCGGCCTGTTCCAGACCCTGAAGCGCATCTCGGACGCCAAGGAAGGCCACAGCGTCTTCGCGATGTCGGCCGACCTGGTGCACAGCGCCCAGAACGCCAACATCTTCGGCGCGCACATCCCGGACACGTTCCTGAACGCCTGGAGCGACAAGACCTGGAGCGCGATCATCATCACCGGCATCGCCGTGGTGACCAGCTCCTGCACGACCTTCTTCACCGTCCGGGCCAGCATGAAGCGCCAGCCCGCCGCCGCGGCCGACGCCAACCCGATGATGCAGGCGCAGAAGATGATGGTCTTCCTCGCGCCCCTCTTCGGCCTCTTCGGGCTCGGCTTCCCGCTGGGCGTGCTCATGTACTGGGTGACGTCGAACTCCTGGACGCTCGCGCAGCAGCACTACATCTACAAGCGCTTCCCGCCGCCCACCGACGCGACCGCCGACACCGGCACCACCGCGGGCACCAAGACCGCCGGGTCCAAGCCGGCCGCGAAGACGGGCGCGAAGGCGGCGGGCGGCAAGGCCGCCGCGGGCAAGAACGGCCAGGCGCCGTCCGGGATCAAGGCCAAGCTCAAGAAGGAGCCGGAGCCGGCCCCCGAGCCCGAGGACACCAAGCCCAAGGTCGTCCGCAACCAGCCGACCCGCAAGTCCCGCAGCAAGCGGAGCGGCAGCCCGAAGCGCTAGTTTGGACCCCTGTCCTCGCCGAAGAAGGAGACCCCGTTGAGCCAGACCGACACCACCGAGGTCGACGTCCAGGCCCTCGAGCAGGAAGGCGAGATCGCCGCCGACTACATCGAGGGCCTGCTGGACATCGGTGACTACGACGGCGACATCGACATGGACGTCGAGGGCGAGCGCGCCATGGTCGCCGTCGTCGGTGCGTCGTTGGACGAGCTGGTCGGCAAGCGCGGCGAGGTCCTGGAGGCGCTGCAGGAACTGACCCGGCTGGCCGTGCACCGCCAGACGGGCAACCGCACCCGCCTCATGCTCGACATCGGCGGCTACCGCGAGCGCCGCCGCGCCGAGCTGACCAAGCTCGGCACGGACGTCGCCGACGAGGTGAAGCAGGGCGGCGAGTCGAAGCCGCTCGCCCCGATGACCCCGTTCGAGCGCAAGATCGTCCACGACGCGGTGGCGGCGGCGGGTCTGCGTAGCGAGTCCGAGGGTGAGGAGCCCGACCGCTACGTGGTCGTCTACCCCGCCTGACCCGCCGATCGTCCACCTCGCGCCTGGACTGGCGCCCACCCGACGACCCACCGAACGGCCCCGGCAAAGCACGACGCCGGGGCCGTTCGCACGCCCGGCCCCAGCAAGCGGCACGGCGATTATCCACAGATCGACGTTCTACTTCCGCTCCCTGCGGCGAGGGTTGACGATGGGGATATGCGGGTCCGCCCCCGGGCGGGAGGGGCGTCTTTTCGGGGTAGCAGCTCGCCTCGGGTTCCTGTTGCGGGTGTGTACCTGCGGTGGTGAGGGCCGGGTAGACGAGGCGGGGCCCCGCGCCCTGACCGGCGCGGGGCCCCTGGGGACCCGGTGTGCACCGCCGCCCAAAGCACACCGGGTTGGTCTTTCGTGGACGTTCACGCGTCGGGCAGCGGCCGGGCGCGGCGTCTCCAGAGTCGGGCGGACGCCCGGACGCGGATCAGCGCGTACGTCGTCCCGTCGCGGTCACCTGCGCCGGCGCAGGGTGCGGCCGTACACGCTCCGCTCGCGCGGCGCCGGGTCCGGCACCGGAGCCGACTCCTGTGCCGGGTCGCGGATCGGCTCGACGGTGGGCGCGGAGCCGACGCCCGTGCTGTTCTGCTCCGCGGGGTCCTGCGCGACTGCCGGGTCCTGCGCGACCGCCGGATCCTGGGACATGTGCCCGTGCGTCACGCCCTCGTCGGCCGGGTGCTGGATCACCCGCTCGACGCGCTCGGCGGGACGGCCCGCGGGGGCGGGGTCTTCAATGATGTGCTCCTCGTGCACCACCGTTCCCGGCTCGTCCCCATAGCCGGGGTCCGCTCCGGCTATCCGGCCGGCCTGGCGGCGCGGGCGCGTGTATTTGAGGGTGAACGCCATGCTGAAGGCCCCGACCAAGAGCAGGATCCAGCCGACGAGGTGGATGTCGACGCCGGCGAGATCGACGCGGAGGGCGAACGCGAGGATCGCGCCGATGGCGATGAACGCGAGACTGACTCCGATTCCCATGTCTCGGAGCTCCTTCCAGGGGGCGACACCGTCCCTCTACCCGGCGGACGCCGAATATGCGGAAGGACATGTGGTTCTTGCCATACCGCAAGAGTTCGCCGTTCCCGCCCGGGCGGCGAGCGGTTTCGCGTCCCGAAGACGAGGTGTTCCGGTCCGGGACGTTGCGCATGTACGCCGTCACGCTGTTTTGTGGAACGATTCGGATGGTGGGGATTGCACGCGAGGTTTTCGGGGAAGCTCTGCCGGTCGCGGAGCGCTATGCGGCGTTCCTCGCCGACGCGGGCGTCGAGCGCGGGCTGATCGGGCCGCGCGAGGCCGATCGGCTCTGGGAGCGCCACCTGATCAACTGTGCGGTGGTGGCGGAGGCGATCCCGGCGGACGCGCAGGTCGTGGACATCGGGTCCGGCGCCGGCCTCCCCGGCATCGTGCTCGCGATCGTCCGCCCCGACCTGCGCATCACGCTGCTCGAACCGCTGCTGCGGCGCACCACCTTCCTCAACGAGTGCGTGGAGATGCTCGACCTGCGGAACGTCGAGGTGCGCCGGGGCCGGGCCGAGGAGGTCGCCAAGGAGTTCTCGGTGGACGTGGCGACGGCGCGTGCGGTGGCCCCGCTGGAACGTCTCGCGAAGTGGGCGCTGCCGCTGCTGCGCCCGGGCGGCGAGCTGCTGGCGCTGAAAGGCGAGCGGGCCGCCGCCGAACTCGCCGAAGCCGAGCCCGTTCTGCAGCGATTCGGGGTGCGTACCACCGAACTGCTCCAAGTCGGGCGCGGTATGGTCGACCCGCCGACAACGCTTGTCCGTGTGGTCGCCGGCAGACCGGCGGATCGCAGTGCAGCGGCCGGGCGACGACAACGCGCGCCCCGGCGCGCTGAAGGGTCGAGGAAGAGGTCTTCATGAGCACGGGACCAGGACTGGGCCGGCCTGACCGCGCCGACGAATCCCCCGACGAACGACCGCCCGGCCCGGGCGGGACCGGCGACGCCGAGCCCGCGCGGGAAACCCCCGCGAGCCCGGCCGCGCAGGCCGACGAGGAGACGCGGGGGGACGCCGGCGTCGCGACGACGCCGGCGGCCGCGCCCTCCGGGCACGCAATGTGGGGTAATACGACGTCCGGTACCGCGGAGAACGTCGGCTATGTGCCGACCAGCGCCGGCACACAGCAGGCGGGTCCGCGCAACGGACCATCTCAGGGGGAGTCAGAACTCGTGCGCGAGGCGCTCAAGGACGCCAAGGTTTCACATGAAACAGCGGTCACCGCCCTCAAGGCGATGTCCGGCCGCAGGGAACGCGAATGGCCGCGGCCGGACCACTGCCGCATCATCACCATCGCCAACCAGAAGGGCGGCGTGGGCAAGACCACCAGCTCGGTGAACCTCGCCGCCTCGCTCGCCATGCACGGCGCGCAGGTGCTGGTGGTCGACCTCGACCCGCAGGGCAACGCGTCCACCGCGCTCGGCGTCGAGCACCACGCCGAGATCCCGTCCATCTACGACGTCCTGATCGAGGACATGGCCCTCGCCGACATCGTCGTCGCGGCCCCGGAGATCCCGAACCTGTACTGCGCGCCCGCGACGCTCAACCTCGCCGGCGCCGAGATCGAGCTGGTCTCCAAGGTGGCCCGCGAGTCCCGGCTGCGCCGCGCGCTGGACGCCTACGACACCGACAAGTTCGACTACGTGCTGATCGACTGCCCGCCGTCGCTCGGCCTGCTCACCGTCAACGCCCTCGTCGGCGGCGACGAGCTGCTCATCCCGATCCAGTGCGAGTACTACGCCCTCGAAGGGCTCGGGCAGCTCATCCGCACCGTCGACCTCGTCAAGGCGCACCTCAACCAGAAACTGTGGGTGTCGACCATCCTGCTCACCATGTACGACGCCCGGACGCGGCTCGCCGCGCAGGTCGCGGACGACGTCCGCAGCCACTTCGGGGACGTCGTCCTCAACACGGTGATCCCCCGCAGCGTCCGCGTCTCCGAGGCGCCGAGCTACGGGCAGTCCGTCATGACGTACGACCCGGGTTCCAGCGGCGCCCTCGCCTACAGCGAGGCCGCCTCGGAAATGGCCCATGGAGGGGCGAGGAAGTGAGCCAGCAGCGACGCGGTCTGGGCAAGGGGCTCGGTGCCCTCATCCCCACCGCCCCGCCCCCGCCGCCGGCGGACGAGCCGGCCGGCGCGGGCGGCACGGGCGGGCCCGGCTTCCCCGGCGGCCCGAACGGCCCCGGCCAGGACGGCGCCGCGTCCCCGGACGCCCCGCTGGTCGCGGGGGCGCATTTCGCGGAGCTGCCCGTCAAGTCGATCACCCGCAACCCGCGGCAGCCGCGCGAGCACTTCGACGAGCAGGCGCTCGAAGAGCTGGCCGAGTCGATCGCCATCGTCGGACTACTGCAGCCGGTCGTCGTCCGCCGGGCGGAGTCCGGTGAGCACGACTACGAGCTGATCATGGGCGAGCGCCGGCTGCGCGCCTCCCAGATGGCCGGGCTGGACGTCATCCCCGCGATCGTCCGCGACACCGGCGACAACGATCTGCTCCGCGACGCCCTCATGGAGAACCTGCACCGCCAGCAGCTGAACCCGCTGGAGGAGGCGGCCGCGTACCAGCAGCTGCTGCAGGACTTCAACGCGACCCACGAGCAGCTCGCCGGACGTATCGGCCGGTCCCGCTCGCACATCACGAACACGCTGCGGCTGCTGAACCTGCCGCACGCCGTCCAGCTCCGGCTCGCCGCCGGCGTGATCTCCGCCGGACACGCCCGCGCGCTGCTCAGCCTCGACAGCCCCGAGGCGCAGGCGCACATGGCGAAGCGGATCGTGGAGGAGGGCCTCTCCGTCCGCGCCGTCGAGGAGATGATCGCGCTCCGCGAGGTGGAGGACGAACCGAAGGCCGCCCGGCAGGGGCGCCGGAAGAAGCCGGTCGCCCCCGGACTCCAGGAACTGGCCGACCGCCTGTCCGACCGCTACGAGACCAGGGTCCGCGTCGACATGGGCCGCAACAAGGGCAAGATCGTGGTCGAGTTCGCCACCCTCGAAGACCTCGACCGCATCATCAAGTCGATGGTCCCCGACGAGGGCGGCACCGGCGAGCCGTAAGCCCTCGACTTCGCTTCATCAGAGCGCCCCGGGAGAGTCTCTTCCGGGGCGCTCTGCGTTCTCCCGGCCGATGTTTCCCGTGAAACATCGGCGGCGGCGGTGCGCCTACGCCTCCTCGTGGAGCCCCCCGGAACTCGATGGCGCTCGGGCGACCGCACGCGCAGCTTTGTGGAGAGGGGGGAAGTCGACGCCGTGCCAGAACGACACGTGGTGAGATTGGCGCCAGGCCCAGAGTTCGACCGTGCAGCGGCCAGGACCGCGAGCGCCAGGAGTGGCCTCTCCGAGGAACGCGGCGTGGCCTTGGTGACCGAGAAGCCGGAGCGATGGATGCGGGTCCGGTGCCTCCCCCGCGAGCCCAAAAGGCGGCCGTCCGGTGGCGAAGTGCTCAGACCGTTGTGTCGGGTGGCTGGGGCGCGCCGCCACCATGGGTCGACCCGGGCGCCGATGTTTCCCGTGAAACATCGCTCAGCGGTGCCCTCCGGACGGTCGTCGTGGCGGAAGAGCGTCGGACGCGGTCGATTGCGGGACGCTTGCGCGTCGCGACTCCGGCGTGTCTTGGCGGAGGCTTGGGGAGCCACCAATGTTTCCCGTGAAACATCGGCCGCCTCGTCTCCCGATGTTTCACGGGAAACGTCGAGAGGTGGGGGTCAGTCGAACTGGGCGACGATCAGGTCGCGGCAGACCTCGCCGAGATCGAGGCCGGCGACGCTGACGGCGCGGGGGAGCAGGCTCGTCTCGGTCATGCCGGGCGCCACGTTGACTTCGAGGAAGTGGATCTCGCCCCCGGGGTCGACGATGAGGTCGGTGCGGGAGAGGTCGCGAAGGCCGAGGGTGCGGTGGGCGGTGATGGCGGCGGCGGTGGCGCGTTCGGCGGCGTCGGGTGAGAGGCGGGCCGGGGTGATGAAGTCGGTGTCCTCGGTGTCGTAGCGGGCGGTGTAGTCGTAGCGGCCGTCCGGGGCGACGATCTCGACGGCGGGGAGGGCGTGCGGCTGCCCGTGGCGCTCGATGATGCTCACGGCGATCTCGGTGCCCTCGATGTAGCGCTCGACCAGAGCGGCATCGCCGTAGGCGAAGCAGCCGACGACGGCGGCGGACAGCTCCGACGGCTCGCGGACGACGGATGCGCCGAGGGCGGAGCCGCCGCGGGTGGGCTTGACGAACAGCGGCAGGCCGAGGCCGCGGACGATCTGGTCGAGGACGGACGCGGCGCCGAGGTCGTGGAAGACCTCCTTGGGGAGGGCGACGGACTCGGGGGTGCGCAGCCCGGCGCGGCGCACCACGGACTTGGCGGTCGGCTTGTCCCAGGCGACGCGGCAGGAGTCCGGGCGGGCGCCGACGTAGCGGACGTCGAGGAGGTCGAGGACGTCGCGGATCGAGCCGTCCTCCCCCGCCGCGCCGTGCAGGACGGGGAACACCGCGTCCGGCGGGTCGTCGCTGAGGGAGTCCAGGAGGGTGGCGTCGGCGTCGCGCAGTTCGACGGGGATGTCGAGGGCGCGCAGCGCGTCGCTGACGCGGCGGCCCGAGCGCAGCGAGACCTCTCGCTCGTAGGACAGTCCCCCGGCGAGGACGACGACGTGCCCGAGTTCCACAGCAGGTGCCCTTCTGGCGTCCGGACTTGGAGCGGCGACGAAAAAGCGCCGGCTCCCCAGCATGGGGGAGCCGGCGCGGTTACGCGAAACCGGGCGGTACCCGGGCGTTGCGGCGCCGCCGCCCGCCCGGAGGCCGGTTCAGACGATGCCCGGGCCCGGGGTGTGCACACCGCCGGGGCCGTCGTGCTCGACTCCCCCGAAAGTGTCCCGCAGCCGGATCTCCTTCTCCACCACCGCGGCGAGGCGGCGGACGCCCTCGCGGATGCGGTCGGGCTCGGGGAAGCAGTAGGACAGCCGCATGTTGCGGCGGCCGCCGCCGTCGGCGTAGAAGCCGGTGCCGGCGACGTAGGCGACGCGGTCGGCGATCGCGCGGGGGGCCATCGCCTTGGCGTCCAGGCCCTCGGGGAGGGTGAGCCAGACGAAGAAGCCGCCGGCGGGGCGCGTCCAGGTGCAGCCGTCCGGCATGAGCTGCTCGAGCGCGTCGAGCATCGCGTCGCGGCGCTCCCGGTACAGCTCGCGGAAGCCCTTGATCTGCTCGCGCCACGGCTGCGTGGCGAGGTACTCGCGGACGGCGAGCTGGGAGAAGTTCGACGGGCACAGGATCGCGGACTCGGCGGCGAGCACGAGCTTGGCGCGGACGGCGTGCGGCGCGAGCACCCAGCCGACCCGCAGCCCGGACGCGATCGTCTTGGAGAACGACCCGAGGTAGATGACGCGGTCGGGGTCGTCGGCGCGCAGCGCCCGCATGGGGTCGCCGTCGAAGCCGAGGAGGCCGTACGGGTTGTCCTCGACGATCAGCACGTCGTATTCGGCGCAGATCTCCAGGATCTGGGCGCGGCGCGCGGTGGTGAGGGTGACGCCGGCGGGGTTCTGGAACGTGGGGACGGTGTAGAGGAACTTGACGCGGCGGCCCTCGCGGCGCAGCCGGGCGAGGGTCTCGCGGAGCGCGGAGGGAATCAGGCCGCCCTCGTCGAGCGGGACGTGCACGACGTCGGCCTGGTAGGCGGCGAAGGTGCCGAGCGCGCCGACGTAGGAGGGAGCCTCGGCGAGGACGACGTCCCCGGGGTCGACGAAGATCTTGGTGATGAGGTCGAGGGCCTGCTGGGCGCCGACGGTGACGACGACGTCGTCCGCGGAGCCGTGCACGCCTTCGAGGGCCATCACTTCGCAGATGAGCTCGCGGAGCCCCTCGTCGCCCTGCGCGGAGCCGTACTGCAGCACCTCGGCGCCCTTGCCGGCGACGAGGTCGCCGATCATCGAGCCGACGGCGTCGAGGGGCAGCGCCGACACGTAGGGCGCGCCTCCCGCCAGCGAGACCACCTCGGGACGGGCGACCATCGCGAACAGAGCCCGGATCTCCGACGGCACCATCCCGGCGGCGCGGGCGGCGTAGCGGTCGCTGTAGGCATCGGTTCGCGAGTGCTGTTCCACGAGGCACCTCCGGTGGGGCTGACTTGACCGCAAAGGTACGGCATCGGTTCCGGGGGGATCGGGCGAACCCCGCACCTGGCGCGCCGCCCGGTCATTCGTCCCCCGTCCGATACGATGCCCGAGGATCCCGGTTTGTTGCCGGGGAGTTCCGCGCAAGTGGGCGATCCGTCCCGAAGGTCCCGGCCGTGCCGTGGGTCTTCGCGGCGGACAGGATGCCAGCAGGGGGTGCCGGCCCGGTGTCGCGTCGTCTCGTCAACATCACGCTGGACAATCTGGACGATCTCCCGCACCGCTGTCGCGGCTGCGTGTTCTGGGAGCTGGATCCGGTCAGCCGCGACCGGGCGCGGGCGAGCGGCGACGCTGGGCTGGAGAAGGAGGCGTGGATCTCCTCCACGCTGCTGGAGTGGGGCTCCTGCGGAAAGATCGCGTATGTGGACGACGTGCCGGCGGGGTTCGTGATGTTCGCGCCGCCGCTGTACGTCCCGCGCTCGGTGGCGTTCCCGACGAGTCCGGTGAGCGCGGACGCGGTGCTGCTGATGACGGCGCACATCCTGCAGGAGTTCACCGGCGGCGGCCTCGGCCGGATGCTCGTCCAGGGCGTCGCCAAGGACCTGACGCGCCGCGCCGTGAAGGCGATCGAGGCGTTCGGCGACCTGAAGGGCGAGGAGGGCGGCTGCATGGTGCCGGCCGACTACCTGCTGTCGGTCGGGTTCAAGACCGTCCGCCCGCATCACCGGTACCCGCGGCTGCGGCTGGAGCTCAAGTCGGCCCTGTCGTGGCGTGAGGACGTCGAGGTCGCCCTCGAACGGCTGCTGGGCTCCATGACCCCGGAAGGTGCGCTCCGCCCCGCCTGAGAGCCGTTCAGGGCTTCCCCGTCCGGGGGCGCGCGGGATGCGCGGCCTGGATCGGCCACAGACGGCCGACCCGAACCGCCGGGCTGTCCTGCACGACGGGCTGATCGCCGGGGCGGAGGATCGCGGGGCGCTGGCGAAGGAGCTGGAGGTCGCCCGGCGGGTCGCGGCGTTCTGCACGGCCCAGATCATCGCCGCCGACCTGGACTCCGACCGGCCGTACGTGGTGAGCGAGTACGTCGACGGCCCGTCCCTCCAGCAGATCGTGCGGTCGGACGGCCCCCGGACGGGCAACGCGCTGCACCGGCTGTCCGTCGCGACCGCGACCGCGCTGGTGGCCATCCACGAGGCGGGCATCGTGCACCGCGACTTCAAGCCCGCCAACGTCCTCGTCGGGCCGGACGGACCGCGGGTCATCGACTTCGGGATCGCCCGCATCGTCGAGTCGAGCACGACCCTCTCGGGCGGCCTGATCGGCACCCCGGCCTACATGTCCCCCGAGCAGGCGGCGGGCGGGCGGGCCGGGCCGGAGACCGACGTCTTCGCCTGGGGCTGCGTGATGGCCTACGCCGCGCTCGGGCGGCCGCCGTTCGGCACCGGCCCGGTGCCCGCGGTGATCGCGCGCATCGCCCACGCGGCCCCGGATCTCGGTGATCTCCAGGGGCCGATGCGCGACCTGATTCTGGCCTGCCTCGACAAGGATCCCGCGCGCAGGCCCAGCGCGCACGCCGTGCTGATGCGGCTCATCTCCGCACCGCGGTCGCCGTCGCCGCGGAACACCGTGCCCCAGCGTCCGTCATGCGGCAGAGGGTCTGCAGGTACGCCCTGCTCGCCGAGGACGGCAAGGTGGTGCTGGTCAGGGGCGCGGGGCAGAGCGACTGCCGGCAGGAGAGGATCCAGAACAGTGACATCGCCGTCGCCGATCTGCCCGCCGCCCAGGCGGACGCGGTCAGGCAGGGGAGCCTGGTCTTCGTCGGAAGGGCCGACGCGGAGCGGAAGCTGGCGGAGCTCGGCACGTGCGCCGGCGCCTCGGGCTGCCCGGCCTCCTGACGGCGTGCGGCCCGGGACCGTGGTGGTCCCGGGCCGCAGGAGTCGCTCTCGCCGTGAGCGGACGGCGTCGATCAGTCGGTCAGAGGAACTCGGCGAGGTCGCGCAGCAGCGCGGCCTTCGGCTTGGCGCCCATGATCTGCTTGACGACCTCGCCGCCCTTGTAGACGTTCATCGTCGGGATCTGCAGGACGCCGAACTTGGCCGGGACCTTCGGGTTCTCGTCGATGTTCAGCTTGACGATGTCGAGCTTGTCGCCGTGCGCCGCGGAGATCTCCTCCAGGATCGGCGCCACCATCCGGCACGGGCCGCACCACTCGGCCCAGAAGTCGACCAGGACGGGCTTGTCGCTGGCCAGGACCTCTGTCGCGAAGTCGGCGTCGGTCACGGCTTTCATGGTGTCTCCTTCGGTAAGGCTGCCCGGCGCGGGTCGAGGCACCGGACGGGCGTGCTGGTCAGGCCTGCGGGACGGTCTCCGCGGCGTGCTGGTCCTGCAGCCACCGCTCGGCGTCGATGGCCGCCGAGCAGCCGCTGCCGGCCGCGGTGATGGCTTGACGGTAGATGTGGTCGACCACGTCGCCGCAGGCGAACACGCCGGGAATCTTCGTCCGCGTGGTCGGGGCGTCCACCAGCAGGTAGCCGTCCGCGTCGGTCTCCAGCTGGCCGGTGAACAGCTCGCTGCGCGGGTCGTGGCCGATCGCGATGAACAGGCCGGTGATCTCCAGCGGGGACTGCTCGCCGGTCCTGAGGTTGCGGACCTGCACGCCGGTCACCCGGTCCTCGCCGTCGATCCCGACGACCTCACTGTCCCAGAGGAAGCGGATCTTCTCGTTGGCGAACGCCCGGTCCTGCATGATCTTGGAGGCGCGCAGCTCGTCGCGGCGGTGGATCACGGTGACGGAGCGGGCGAACTTGGTCAGGAAGATCGCCTCCTCCATCGCGGTGTCGCCGCCGCCGACGACGGCGATGTCCTGCTCGCGGAAGAAGAAGCCGTCGCAGGTCGCGCACCAGGAGACGCCGCGTCCCGACAGCCGCTTCTCGTCCGGCAGGCCGAGCTCGCGGTAGCCGGAGCCGGTCGCGACGATGACCGTCTTGGCCAGGTACGTCTCGTCGCCGACCTTGACGACCTTCGGGTCGGCGGCCAGGTCGACCTCGGTGACGTCGTCGGTGATCAGCTCGGCGCCGAACCGCTCGGCCTGCTTGCGCAGGTTGTCCATCAGGTCGGGGCCCATGACGCCGTCGGGGAAGCCGGGGAAGTTCTCCACGTCGGTGGTGTTCATCAGCGCGCCGCCCGCGGTCACCGAACCCTCGAACAGCAGCGGCTTCAGGTCGCCGCGGGCCGCGTAGACCGCGGCCGTGTAGCCCGCGGGGCCCGACCCGATGATGATGACGTTACGGACGTCGCTCACTGTTGTGCGCCTCTCCTCTTGGCCTTCGGTCGCCTCACCGCACGGCCTTGCCAGTCGCGTCAACCGATACTAGGGCCAGGGGATTCCCGGTACGCGCCGCCGCCCCCGTGACCTGCGCCGCGGTACGGCCCGCGGCCCGTCCGGCCACCGCCCTAGGGTGGTGCCCATGGCACGCATTCTGCTTCTCCACTCGATGCTCGGGCTGCGACCGGCCGTGCACCAGGCGGCGGACCGCCTGCGCGGCGCGGGGCACGAGGTCACCGTCCCGGACCTGTACGGCGGCCGGGTCGTCGACACGCCCGAGGAGGGCGTCGAGATCAAGGAGGAGATCGGCCGGGACGCGCTGCTGCGGCGGGCGGTCGCGGCCGCGGCGCCGCTCACCGACGAGGGCGGCCTGGTGTACGCGGGCTTCTCGCTCGGGGCGGCGATCGCGCAGAACCTGGCGCTCGGCGACGAGAAGGCGGCCGGCCTGCTGCTGATGCACGGGACGTCCGACCTGGCCGACGACGCGTCCACCGACATCCCCGTGCAGCTGCACGTCGCCGACCCCGACACCTACGAGCCGGTCGACTGGCTGAACGCGTGGTATCTGCGGATGCGCAAGGCGGGCGCGGACGTAGAGGTCTTCCGGTACCGCGGCGCCGGGCACCTGTTCACCGACCCGGACCTGCCCGACCACGACCCCGAGGCCGCCAACCGGTCCTGGGCGATCGCCCTCGACTTCCTGGCGTCGCTGTAGCCGGCCATGCACAGGTCGACTGAATGTCGGTGGCGGCGAGCATAATCCGGCCATGGCTTACGACCACGATCTGGCCGATCTCATCCGCGAGCTGATCGCGGGCGAGGAACGCGTCACCGAGCAGCCGATGTTCGGCGGGCTGGCCTTCCTCGTCGGCGGGAACATGTCGGTCGCCGCGAGCCGGCAGGGCGGCCTGCTCGTCCGGGTGGACCCGGCCGAGGCCGAGGCGCTGGTCGACGGCGAGCGGGTGAGGCCGATGGTGATGGGCGGGCGGGAGATGCGCGGGTGGCTGCATGTCGACGCCGACGCCGACGGTCCGCCCGACGAGGTCGGACGGTGGGTGTCGCGCGGCGTCTCCTACGCGCGGTCGCTGCCGGCCAAGTCCAAGTCCGGGCGCGGCTGAGTTCCGCCGGCGCCCGGCTCCCGCCCGGAGAAACGGGACCAGGCGGGATCAGAGGGGAGCAGGCCGGTCTAGGCGGGTTCGTGTTCGAGGACGTGGGCGTCCTGCGCGCTGCAGTCGGGGCCGACGACCCAGACGTCCCAGCTGCCGCTCCTGGCGCCGGGGAGCGCTATCACGGTCGCGTCCTGCCCGTCGTAGGTGGCCTGGTCGACGAGCGCGGGCGTGCGGCCCCGGGTGACGCCGGTGACGCAGCCGGACATCAGCGCGGTGGGCGCGGAGCCCTGGAGCCGCAGCTCCTGGCCCTTACCGAGCAGCCGGTCGATCTGGCCGCCGAGCCGCCCGGCCCGGTAGTCGGTTCCGCTGCGGGTGACCTTGAAGGACGCCGCGCTCAGCGCGGACTGGGACGGTGCGACCGCGTTCGGCGCCGAACCACCGGCCTCGTGATGCTTCTCGTTGTCCTGTGCCGGTGCCGAGGCCCGGCCGGCGGTGCCGTCCGAGCCGTCGAGCGCGATCTTGCCGACCGCCGCTCCGCCGCCGAGCACGACGACCGCCGCCGCCGCGGCTGACAGTATCCGCCAATGCCGCCTTCCGCGCCGCTGCTCCATGCTCACCACGGTGGCGTTGTGCATCGACTCCGCCGCGATGGCGGTGTCGATGCGCTCGGCCAGCTCGGCGGGCATGGACGGGACGGGTGCCTCCGCCAGGATCCGGGAGACGTCCGCGAGGTCGGCGGAGCGGTCCCGGCATTCGACGCAGGATTCGAGGTGCGCGTTGACGGAGGCGGCCTGATCGTCTTCGAGCAGTCCTTCGGCCAGGTCGGCCAGGACGTCGTAGTCAAGATGTGCGGGGTTCACTTGGGCATGCCACCTCCTTCCACACCTCCGACGTTTTTGGAGTCGCGTCGGTTCCGGTGGTGGGTCAGAAGGGGGGCGAGCCGCGCGCGGCCCCGCGCGCACCGGCTCTTGATCGTCCCGGGCGGGACCTCCATCACCTCGGCGGCGTCGTCGACGGAGTAGCCCATCATGTCGACCAGCACGAGCGCGGCGCGCTGCTCGAACGGCAGTTGCTCCAGCGCGGTGCGGACGTCCAGCGACACCCCGTGCGCGTCGGTCGGGTCGGGCATCTTCGGCGCGACGGCGTCGAACGTCGCGTCGTCGCCCATCGGGGTGGCCGGGCGGACGGACTTGCGGCGGATCCGGTCGAGGCAGGCGTTCACCACGATCCGGTGCAGCCAGGTGGTGACGGCCGCGTCGCCGCGGAACCGGCCGGCGGCGCGGAACGCCGACAGGCACGCGTCCTGCAGGGCGTCGGAGGCCTCCTCCGGGTCGCCGAGGGTGCGCAGCGCGACCGCCCACATCCGGTCCCGGTGCCGGTGCACCAGCTCGGCGAAGGCGTGCGGGTCCCCCTGGGCGTGCCGGGCGAGGAGCTCCTTGTCGGGGACCTCGTCGACGCGACGCATGCTCACCGACGTCATGAGCGACCGCTTTCTCGTACGGGCCGCCCTGCCGGTGCCGGGCGGCTGCGACCGGTTGCGGCTGCTCGGGTGGACACCACGGTTTCCTGGGGGCGAGGGGACAGGGATGCTCACAGGCACGATACAGACAACCGGCAGCTCACGTCACAGGTCGCGGCGCTCCGGACCGCGCCGCGGGCGGCCGGGCGTGCGGCCGAGGCGACGCCGGCGCCGGCCGCGGCGCGGCCAGCCGGCCGG
>NZ_BAAAMR010000054.1:0-70346 GCF_039529375.1 Actinomadura napierensis | reverse complement strand
AACCCGGAGGCCCTCCCTCATTTCAAGATCATCGGCTGACCGTGTTCGCAACCTCTGTGGTTAGAACAACTAGCCCGCCAGAGAGCCAAAAGCACACATTAAGGGACGGCGGCCACGCGGCGGTGGGTCCGGCGGTATTCGCTGGGGGTGACGCCGAGTTCGCGGGCGAAGTGGGTGCGGAGGTTGGGGGCGGTGCCGAGGCCGCATTTCTCGGCGACGAGGTCGATGGACAGCTCGGTCTCCTCCAGCAGTTCCCGGGCGCGGATGACGCGCTGGGCGAGGAGCCAGCGCAGGGGCGTCGTGCCCGTTTCGGCGTGGAAGCGGCGGATGAGGGTGCGGCCGGTGAGACCGGCTCGGGCGGTGAGCTCGGCGGTGGTGAGGGGGCGGTCCAGTTGCGTCAGCGCCCATTGCAGGACGGGCGCGAGGCCGTCGGCGCGGCCGGACGGGGGGAGCGGCGTCTCGACGTACTGGGCCTGGCCGCCGGTGCGGTGCGGCGGGACGACCATCTGGCGGGCGACGGCGTTGGCGACGTCGGCCCCGAGGTCCTGGCGGATGACGTGCAGGCAGAGGTCGATCCCGGCGCTGTTGCCGGCGCCGGTGAGCAGGTCGTCGTCGTCGATGTAGAGGACGGACGTGTCGGCCTCGACGGCCGGGAAGCGCTCGCGCAGGACGGGTGCGTGCTTCCAGTGCAGGGCGGTGCGGCGGCCGTCGAGCAGGCCGGCGGCGGCGAGGACGAACGCGCCGGAGCACAGCGAGACGATGCGGGCGCCGCGGGCGTGGGCGGCGCGGACGGCCTCGATGACCTGCGGTGACGGGTCGGTCAGCACGTTGCCCGCGGCGGGGATGACCACCGTGTCGGCGGTGTCGAGGGCGTCCGGCCCGTGCGGGGCGACGATCTGGAAGGCGCCGGGCAGGTCGTCCTGGCCGGACGAGCCGCGCAGCGGGGCCGCGCCCTCCGAGCAGAGCCGGACGTCGTACCAGGGGCCGGTGTGGGACGGCGGCGGGGAGCCGAACAGCTGGCAGGGGATGGCGACCTCGAAGATCGGCGCGCCGGGGAGGACCAGGATCGCCAGTGTCCGCGTCATGTCAGTAATCTATCGAACAGTGTCAATCCTGACACTCGTGGCGGGCGCCGCCGGTTTCGATCATTGACGGCATGAGTTCACGCACGAAGACCAGGCCGGAGCGCACCCCTCAGGAACACGACGCCCCCGACGCGCGGCGGTGGCTCGTGCTGGCGGTCGCGTCGACGGCGCAGTTCCTGGCGATCCTCGACCTGTTCGCGGTGAGCGTGGCGTTCCCGGCGCTGCGGCGCTCGTTCGACGGCGCGGCGTTGCCGCAGGTGTCGTGGGTGCTGAACGCGTACACGATCGTTCTCGCCGCGCTGCTCGTCCCGGCGGGGCGGCTCGCGGACGACACCAGCCGCAAGAAGAGCTTCCTCGCGGGGATGGCGCTGTTCGGCCTGGCGTCGGTGGGGTGCGCCGTGGCGCCGACGCTGCCGCTGCTGATCGCGGCGCGGGTCGTCCAGGCGGCGGCGGGCGCGGTGCTGGTCCCGACGTCGCTCGGGCTCGCCCTGCCCGCGTTCCCCAAGCGCGAGCACCCGACGGTGATGGGGATCTGGACGGCGGTGGCGGCGCTCGGCGGCGGCTGCGGGCCGGTGGTCGGCGGGCTGCTGCTGATGGCGGGCTGGCGGTGGATCTTCCTGATCAACGTCCCGGTGACGGCGGCGGCGATCGTCGCCGGCCGTCGGCTGCTGCCGGACACGCCGCCGAAGGCGCGGCAGCGGCTCGACCTGCTGGGGTCGGCGCTGGTGCTGGGCGCGGCGACGGCGCTGACCGCGCTGCTCGTCCAGGGCTCGTCGTGGGGGTTCGGGTCGGCCCGGACGATCGGGTGCGCGGTGGCGGCGGTCGCGTTCGGGACGCTGGCGGTGGCGCACATGCGGCGGCACCCGAACCCGGTGATCGGCCTCGACCTGTTCCGGCACCGGACGTTCGCGGTCGCGGTCTCCGGCGTGTTCCTCTACTACCTGGTGTTCGCGGCGGCGCTGGTGGCGGGGTCGCTGTTCTTCACCGGGGTGTGGCACTACCCGGTCGTCCGGGCGGGGCTGGGCATCGCGCCGATCCCGCTGTCGTGCGTGGTGATGTCGCCGTTCTCCGGACGGATCGTCGGGCGGATCGGCGGGCGCGCGTCGGCGGTGCTGGGCGGGCGCGCGCTGGCGGCCGGCTGCGGCTGGTGGGCGGTGTTCGCGACGCCGGAGCCGTCGTACGCGCTGATGTTCGTTCCGGGCGCGGTCCTGGTGGGGGTGAGCACGGCGCTGTTGCAGCCGCCTCTGTTCGGGTCCGCGGCGGCGCTGCCCGCGGCGCGGCTGTCGCTGGGGTCGGCGGTGCTGATGATGGCGCGGCAGATCAGTTCGGCGCTCGGCGTCGCCGTGCTGACCGTGCTGCTGGGGGACGCGGCGCGGCCGTCGGTGGCGGGCTTCCGGCACGGGTGGCTGTTCATGGTCGGCGCGGCGCTGTTGTCCGCCCTGGTCTCCCGCTCTTTCCGGACAGATCACAACAATCAGTAGAAATGCCATAAATAGCTCGGTGTCACTAGCCGGAAAGCGCATCTGCCTATCCGGTTAGCGTTGCGAAGGATCAACGGGCTCGTGCATAGTGGATGCCGCACGTTCTCGCGCTTCTCCACCCGAGGAAGACAGAAGATCCGCCGACCCCCGCCAAAGAGCACTGAATTTCCGGAAAAACGCGACATGCGTGCCCTGGGACCCGCCATCACCCGCTCGCGACCGCGCCGGAAGGCCCTTTCGATGCCCAGCGATCCCGTACGCTCCCCGCTCGGCGACCAGCACGTCTGCTCGGCGCCCGGATGCGGCCGGCCGTCCTGTTTCCAGGTCCTCCTGGAGACCGGCGGCGGCGCCCCGGCGCCCACTCGCGACGCCGCCTCCCCCACCGGCGACTCCTGCGGCACCCACCTCACCGAGGTGGTCCAGTCCCTGGCCCGCCGCTGCACCGGCGAACCGGGCGCGTCGGCGCAGATCGTCGTCTACGCGACACCGGAGGGCCGGCGCACCCCAGAGAACGGACAGTCCGGACCTTTCGCCCGGCTCACCCTGGGAGTCATCCCGATATGAACGTCTCCGGCCATTGCCCGCACCCGATTCGCTTCCGATACTGGGCGAAGTCGGATGTCAGCGGACGATGCCGGACGAAGGTGAATTCGGATGGGATTCCAGCTCGGCCTGTTCTCCCCCAACACCGAATCAGGACTGGCGATAACTACGGTTCCGGAAAGGTGGCGGGCGACATGGGACAACAATCTGCGCCTCGCCCGCCTCGCCGACGCGACCGGGATCGACTTCCTGCTCCCCGTCGCCCGCTGGACCGACTGGGGCCCCGACACCGATTTCCACCAGCGCGTCCTCGACCCGCTGGTGTGGGCGTCCGGCCTGCTCGCGAACACCGCGCGGATCCGCGTCTTCAGCACCGTCCACACCGCGTTCCACCACCCGATCGTCGCCGCCAAGCAGCTCGCGACCGCCGACCACCTCAGCGGGGGACGCGTCGGGCTCAACATCGTCGCGGGCTGGCACGCGCCCGAGTACGAGATGTTCGGCCTCACGCTCCCGGACGACCACGACACCCGGTACGCCTACGCGCAGGAGTGGTGGGACATCGTCAAGCGCATCTGGTCGAGCGCCGAGCCGTTCGACCACGACGGACGGTACTTCCACCTCAAGCGGGTCGTCGGGTCGCCGAAGCCGTACAACGGGCACAGCCTTCCGGTGATCAACGCGGGGTCGTCCCGGCAGGGCCGGTCGTTCGCCGCCCGCAACGCCGACCGTGCGTTCACGGTCGTGGCCGGGCCGGAGGACGGCGCCGAGATCGTCGCCGCCATCCGCGCGGAGGCCGCGTCCCACGGCCGGACGGTCGGCGTCTTCACGCTGGGACACGTCGTGTGCCGCCCCACCCGCGCCGAAGCGGAGGACCAGTTGCACTACTACGCCGATGAGCACGCCGACTGGCCGGCCGTGGACGAGGTGATGCGCCTGCAGGGCCTGCACGCGCAGTCGTTCACGCCCGAGATGCTGCAGATCTACCGGGACCGGTTCGCCGCCGGGCACGGCAGCTGCCCGCTGGTCGGCGACCCCGACGACGTCGCGGACGGGCTCGCCGGATTCGCCCGCGCGGGCTTCGACGGGATCGCGCTGTCGTTCCTCGACTACGCCGGCGAGCTGGGCTTCTTCGCCGCCGAGGTGATGCCGAGGCTGCGCGCCCGGGGCGTCCTGCCGATGCCCGCCGGATCGGGCGGCCCGCCATGACCGCCACCGCCCCCCAGGAGCAGCAGCGGGAGGAACCGCCGCTGGCGCCGTTCCAGCGCGTCGCCAGCTCCGACATCGACGTGCTGCACGAGACGGTCGAGCCGTTCGCGGTGGGCCACGACCTGCAGGCGCGCGACCCCGGGCTCCGGCTGGACGGCCTGGTCAACGCGCTGGGCGTGGGCGCGGTCAACCTCGTCTGGGTCCGCTACGGCGGCAGCGGCGTCATCGTCGACACCCCGCCGACCGGGGGCGCGTTCGCGCTGTGCGCGCCGATCGCGCCGATGGGCGTGGAGTACCGGGCGTCCCGCAGCCGCGACACGGCGGGCGGCAGCCTCGTGGTGTCGCACGACGAGCCGATGCGGCTGACCCCGGACCCTCGGCAGGGCTGCCTGGTGATCGCGACGAGCACCGGCCGGCTCGCCGACCATCTCGGCGGCTTCCTCGGCCGCGCGTACGACCCGCCGCTGCGCTTCCACAGCGTGGACGCGCCGGCCATCGCCCCCGCGTCCGTCGTCGAGCGGACGTGGCGGCACGTCTGCGCGGTGCTGGACGACACCGCGTCCGAGGGCCTGCATCCGCTCGCGGCGCGCAGCCTGGAGGAGTCGCTGCTCACCGCGATCCTGCTCGGCCTGCCGCACACGGCCATGCCGGAGCTGGCGGAACCGCCGCGACGCGTCCCGCACCATCTCGCGCCTTTCATCCGGGAATGGGTGGAGGCGCACCATCATCGGCCGATCGGCGCGTCCGACATCGCCGCGGCGGCCGGGATCGGGATCCGGCAGCTCCAGGTGATCTGCCGTGACCAGTGGGGGGTCACGCCGACGCAGCTGCTGCGCGGGGTGCGGCTCGACCACGCGCGGGCCGCCCTCCGCGGCGCCGCGCCGGGCGGCCGGACGGTCTCGGACGTCGCGACGGCGGCCGGCTACCTGCACATGAGCCGGTTCGCGGCGCACTACCGGCAGCGCTTCGGCGAGACCCCGACCGAGACCCTCAAGCACCCCGCCTCCCCGCCCTGACCGCTGGCGGGGCCTGCGAGCGCAGACGTCCGGACGCCGCGGGATCGACCTTGGTCGGTATCGGCGGCGTCCGGCGCCCGGCAGGCTCGGTGAGCATGAACGACCCGAAGTCCTACGACGGCCTGTCCTCGTTCGTGTTCATGCTCGGGGTGTACGTGGGCGTCGTGCCGTTCGCCGGCAAGCTGCTGGGCTGGGAGCCGGACGGCCCGAAGCGCCTGCTGGTCTTCCCGCTGCGGCTGCCGGGCCCGGCCTGGTGGATCGTCTCCGTCCTGGCGATCCTCGTCGCGTTCGGGCTGCTCTGCTGGATCGACACCGCCAAGAAGCGCCGCTTCCCCGGCTAGCGCGGGCACGGCGCACGGTCAGTCCAGCCGCTGCCGGACGTCGGTGAGGAGGCGGTCGCCGGCCCGGCGGCCGAGCCGGGCGAGGGCGCGGTTCGCGCCGGGGGAGACGCGCGCGATCGTCCGGGCGACGCGGGCCTCGACGGCGACGGGGACGACGGCGGCGTCCTGCCGCACGGCCCGCAGGATCGCCCGCGCGACCTTCTCCGGCGGGAAACCGCGCCGCTCGATCGCGCGGGCCATCTTGTCGCGCAACTCGGCGTCCACGGCCGGGGACATGCCGACGAAGCGGGTCTGGCGCGTGATCGGAGTGTCGACCGCGCCGGGGCAGACGGCGGTCACGCCGATGCCGTAGCGCTCCATGTCGAGCCGGAAGCACTCGGCGAGCTGCAGCACCGCCGCCTTCGTGGCGCCGTAGGCGGGCAGTTCCGGGCTCGGCGTGAACGCGGCCAGCGACGAGAGGACGACGATGTGGCCGCCCTCGCCGCGCTCGACCATCTGCCGGCCGAACAGCCGCGACCCGCGGTACATCCCGTCGAGGTTGATGGAGCGGATGCGCTCCCAGTCCTCCTCCGGGGTCTCCAGCAGCGAGCCCGCGAGGGCGATGCCGGCGTTGTTGACGACGATGTCCGGGACGCCGAACGTGTCCTTGACGTACCGGGCGAACTGCTCCATCGCCTCCGGGTCGGCGACGTCGACACGGTAGACGTGCGCTTCGCCGCCGGCCGCGCCGATCTCGTCCACGGTCCGCTTGGCGCCGCCCTCGTCGATGTCGGCGACGACGACGCGCGCCCCGGCGGCGGCGAACGCGCGGGCCGTCGCGCGGCCGATGCCGCTGCCCGCGCCGGTGACGACGACGAGGTCGCCGCCGAACTCCTTGCCGGGCTCGGCGGCGGCGCGCGCGTGCGCGAGTGCGGGTGTCTCAGGCCCGCCCCCGACGTGCTCCACGAACTCGGTGATCCATCGGGCGACCAGGTCGGGATGGCTACGGGCCACCCAATGCCCGGCGGGCGCGCGGCGCACGTACAGGTTCGGGACGACGCCGCGCGGCGACAGCAGCAGGGGCTGCGACCCGTACCGGTCCTTGATCGGGACGATCAGCTGCACGGGCACGTCGGTCCGCCCGTCGCCCTCCGGCGGGCCACCGCGCCGGCGGCCCATGTTCCGGCGGCCCATGTTCGCGCGGTACAGGCCGAGCCCGTTGCGCGCGTCCTGTGCCAGCGTGGCCGCCGGATGCCCGGGACGCGGCTCGGCGCCCTCCCGCAACCGCAGGTCGCGGGCGAACCCGGCGGGGAGGAGCCGGGCCGCGAACTCGCCGGCGCGCGGCGCCATCAGCACCGGCATGTAGACGCTGCGCCGCGCCTGCCCCAGCACCTCCCGCACCCCGCGCGGCCCGGACCGCACGGCGGTGCGGACCCAGCGGGCGAGGTGCCGGCGGTCCGGCCCGGAGATCGAGGTGAAGGAGGCGAACCGGCGCCGCAGCCGGTCGCCGATGACGGCCTCCCAGCCCTGCACCGACCCCCAGTCGTGGCCGACGAGGTGGACGGGCTCGTCCGCGCCGACGCCGTCGAGCACCGCCTCCAGGTCGTCCATCAGTGCGCCGAGGCCGTAGTCGAGCGGGTCGGGCGGCGCGGACGATCCGCCCGCGCCGCGCACGTCGTAGGTGATCACCCGGAACCGGCCGGCGAGGCGCTCGGCGACGTCGTCCCACATCGCGCCGGTGTCGGGGTACCCGTGCACGAGGACGACCGTGGGCCGGTTCCCCTCGCCGCGCTCCCGTACCGCCAGTTCGATCTCGCCCGACCTCACGCGCTGGTCCCGCATCGGCGCTCCCTACCGCTTCGGGGGTTTGCCCGAGAAACTACGCCGATGAGAAGTGCTGTCCAGGCCCGTTCAGCGAACCGGCTGGCGGAGGATCGTCCGCATCTTCCCGGGGTCCTGCTCGCTGGGGTCGGAGAGGTAGATCTCGTGGTGCAGGCCGTTCACCGCGAGCCCCTCGGCCGCCATCAGCGCGGCCATCTCGGCGAGGCTCGCGGGCTCGTCCGCGTACGGGCCGCGGTGCAGCATCTGCACGCACCGGCCCTCGGCGAAGGTGACGTGCTGGACCCGCGCCGCCGCCGGCACCCCCGGCCTGACCTGCTCGACGGCCTCCCCGACCCCGTCCGCGCCGTCGGGGAGCCGCAGGAACAGGTGCCACCACCATTCGTCGCGCGGCACCTCGAACGGGGACCGCTCGTCCTCCACCCACCAGCGGCCCTCCAGCGGGACCATCGGCGCGCCGAGCGCGCCCATCACCGCGTACAGCGCGCCGACGCTCGCGCCGTACGCCGCACCGCCCGGTTCGCCGCGTCCGGTGACGGCCAGCCCCGACACCGGGTCGAACTCCGCGATCTCCGGCTTCTCCGCCGCCTCGTACCAGGTCATCGGACATCCTCCAGTCGGATCAGCACCCGGGTCTCCAGGTGCTCGGGCGGCGTGCTGCCCGGGTCGTTCAGGTAGACCTCCCGGACCGGACCGCCGGGCGCGTGCCCGTGGTCGCCGAACCAGGCCAGCACGCCGTGAACGGTGAGCGCGATCTCCTCGTACGGGCCGACGTGCAGCGCGTGCGCGAACGGGCCGCCGGGCAGCACGTCCGGGCCCGCCTCCGACTCGATCGCCACCCGCACCTCGAACTCGTCGGCCATGTCCAGCGGGAACAGGCCCGTCAGCTTCGGTATCCCCCCGAAGTTCTCGAGGAGGCGGGCGACGCAGGCCCCGGTGGCGGCGGCGATCGTCGTCGGGGTCGCCGGCTCGCTCGCCGTCCGCACCCGCCGGGCCGATTCCTCGACGACCGACACCGCCGTCTCCGGCAGCCCCTCGTCCAGCACCCGGTCCAGCAGCCGCAGCGCGTGCCGCCGCCGGGCCACGTCCGCCTCCAGCCGGTCCCGCGCCTCGCGCAGCGCGTCCGTCCCCCGATCGGCGAGGACCTGCGCGATCGCGGCGAGCGGGACGTCCAGCTCCCGCAGCATCCCGACCATCAGCGCGTCCCGCGCCTGGTCGGGCCGGTAGTACCGGTAGCCGGACGAAGGATCGACCCACGCCGGGGCCAGCAGGCCCAGGTCGTCGTAGTGCCGCAGCTGCTTGACGCTCAGCCGGCACAGCCGCGCGAACCGCCCGATGGGCAGAAGATCGTTGCTCACGTACCCAGCCTGGCGTCTCCCACAGTGGGAGAGTCCACTAGGGACCTTCGGTCAGCCCGGTGCACTCCCGCAGGCCGTTCCACCGCTCGACCTCCGCCGCCGCCGCGGCGCCCTTCATCGGGATCGGGAGGCCACCGACGATCTGCGCCGGCTTCCATTTCACCTTGGTGACCTTGCGGCCCTCCACCTTCAGCAGCAGCACCCCGGACTTCGCCGTCTGGTCGTGCGCCGACGAGAACACGAAGTTGCCCATGCCGTAGTGGACGTACTTGCCGTTCAGATAGCCGCCGCCTAGCGGGATGTGCGCGTGCCCTCCGACGATGATGTCCGCACCGGCGGCGACGAGCGCCTTGGCGAGCTCCTGCTGGCGCGGCAGCGGGCACGCCTTCAGCTCCTGCCCCCAGTGCAGGTGGACGATGACGAGGTCGGAGTCCTTCCGCGCGTCCTTCACCGCCTGCACCATCCGCGGGATGTCCTTGGCGGACGCGAGGCCGCCCTTGGAGCCGGTGGCCGTCCACGCGGTGACGAGGTTGTCGTCCAGCACCTGCGTCGCGCCGACGATGGCGATCCGGTTGCCCTTCACGGTCGTCCGGTACGCCCGGTACGCCTGGTCCTCGTCGCGGCCGATGCCGACGACGGGGAAGCCGCTGCGCTTGATCGCGGCGAGCGAGTCGCGCAGGCCCTCCTCCATGTAGTCCATGCCGTGGTTGTTGGCCATGGACGCCACGTCGACGCCGGCGCGGCGCAGCGCGGTCAGCGCCGACGGCGGCGCGCGGAACGCGAACTCCTTGCCGGGCGCCTTGGTGCCGCCCGTCGTGATGGCCGTCTCCAGGTTGACCATGGCGAGGTCGGCCGCGCGCAGCGTGGACGCGACCGGGCCGAGCGCGGTCGCCGGGTTCGCCAGCCGCGACCGCAACTGCCCCTCGAAGTGCGTGTCACCACCGAACGCGAGGATGATCGGCTGCGCCGCCGCCTTCGACGGGTTCGCCCGGGCCTTGGCGCTCGCGGACGGGGACCCGGCCGGCGGCGTGGCCCCCTTCGCCTCCTGCCCGTCCGACCCGCTGCACGCGGACGCGGCGGCGGCGATCAGCGCGCCCATGGCGACCAGGGCGAAAACGCGCATGGGTGACCTCCCCGTCTTGATCGGCCAAGCATGCCACGACCAGGACAATCACCCCCACACCACCCCCGACCACATCCGGCCCGTCCGGCGCCGCCCGATTGCGAACGCCTATTCGCTCTGCCAGGTCCTCATGGCCGCGTCCAGCGCCCCGCTGTAATTGCGATGACCGACGGTCAGCCAATGCCGCAAGTAGGCGATCTGATCGGCCATGTCCGCGGCGGCCTCCGTCCAGTCCCGATGCGCCACGTCATAGGCGTGGCGGGCGTCGCCGTCCCACTCCGCCAGATGAAGGCGCAGGTTCCCGTCCAGCACGTCCACGCACTCGACGAACTCCTTGCGCAGCCGCTCGAACGCCTCGACCGTCCGGGCCATCGTGTCGAGATCGACCCGTAGCTCCGACGTCATGCCGGCTCCTCCGCGACCAGATCGGCGACACGGCGGAGCCAGGCCGGCGCGGGAAGCGGCGGCTCGACGTCCATGCCGAGCGTCGCGAGCGCCTCGTCCAGATCGCCGTCGGACAGCCCCAGCGCGAGCGCCTCGCCGATCTCACCGGTGAGCCGTGCCCTTTCGACCGGCGACGCGGTCGCGAGCCACGCGGCGGCCGCCGCGTCGTGGTCGGCGAACTCGTCCGGGAGATCCTGCGTGAAATAGCAGCCGAGGAACTGCGCCAACGCGGGGAACCGCTGCCGCCACTCCCACGGGCTGACCGGCGCGCCGGGTTCCGGGAATCCGTGATCAACGGCGTCATCGAGCAGGTCAGCGACGGTCTCCAGCCACGGACCGCCCGCGCGCGCCCCGTCCGGCGTCCGCGGCAGCGCCGCCCGCACCGGAGCGGGCACGGCGTCCTCCGCTTCCGCGAGCATCCCGGCCAGATCGCGCAACTGCCCCGCCGCGACCGAAGCCATCACCGGCTCGGTGCGCCGCAGGAATCCGGTCAACGCGGCGCCGAGCCGCCCCGGGCCATCGTCCGCACTCTGGCCCGCATAGGCGTCCAGCACGCGCGCGGCGGCCCCGAACCGCGCCTGCACCGTGCTCGGCCGAAGATCCATACGCGTCACACCCAGGTCGGATAGGCGGTCAGGACAACGAAGCCGTTGGCGTGGGCATCGGAACGCTTGAGGACCACGGCCACACCGTGCACGTCCACCGGCCCCCGCCCCGCGTACAGCATGCCGCGCACCTGCATCCGTCCGGTCGGCTCGCCTGGGAAGTACCCGTTCAGCCGCAGCCGTCCGGACCGTCCGTGGGCCAGCCACTCTCGGACCGCCGTCGTGTTCGCGTCCACCACGGCCTGCACGAAGCGCTGAGCCGCCGCAGTGTCGGTGAAGGTCGAAGCGCCCCTCATCCCGGCTCGTCCTCCCCCGCCCAGATGCGTGCGGTCAGTTCGTCCGCGATCGTGTCCAGCACCGGCCGCCAACCGGTGCCCGTGGCGCCCAGATGCGCCATCGCTCGATCGAGATCCTCGTCCGACGGCAGCAGCGCCAGCAACTCCCCGATCTCCCCGATCACCGGCGGCAAACCCACCCGCCACGGCTTCAACGACTTGGTGAGAACCGAGAGGCGATACCCGCCGCCCGCATCGGGACGCGACCCGCCGAACCGCGCCAGCAGAGGAAACCGGAACCGCAACTCCCACCCGTTCAACGGCAACTCGGCGAACGAGGGGTGCGCACGCGGCGGGTACCGATCATCGAGCAGTTCGGGAAGGAGGTCGACCAGCGCATCGAGCGGCTCGACACCTCGGAAGACCTCCACGGGGCCAAGCACCTCGCGCACCAGGCGAGGATCGTACGCGGCACCGGCGATCAGGGCCTTCAGGTGAGCGGCGACCGGCGCGATCTCATGCTGGAAGCGAAGGCTGTCGCAGGCACGCTTGAAGCGCCTCACGACATCGGCCGCCCTCCAATCGGGGGTGTCGCTGATGGGACGCCCCTCGAAGGCCTCGTAGAACAGGGCCGCATTGCCATAGAGCCGATCATCCAAGCCGGGCGCCGCCACAGGCGGCCAGACCGGCGTGCTCACCCTCGGGCCTTCGTCCGGGCGGACGGCCCGTATTCCCTGGAGGCGTGCGGCAATGGCGTCGGCCACGACCGCGAACCATGGAAGCCAACCCATCCGCGGGGCTCCGCCCACCGGCAGGCCCAACTCGTATCCACTGGGATCACGCGTTGTCGCCACCATTTCCTTGTACTCGCCGATGGCGCACACAAGCCGACTCTCGACTGGAACCGGGTCCTTGACCAGTCCGTGCGGTGACAGTGCCTCGTTGACGAGCCTCTTGGCGACGGTTTCCTGATCGTGCTTGTCACGCACATGGAAGAGCCATTGAACGACCTTGTTGGAGAACGCTGGAAAAAAGGACCGGAACTCCCCAGCGTAAGCAAGCTGCGAAGCATCCACCAGAGGACATCGGTCAGCCGCTTTCAACGACTTCCGCAGGCCCGCGAAAACCTTCGGGACCGAAGGCCCGAACTCGGCGCAGAGCTCCTCTTGCTCCCCGCTCCCAAAGACCATGTGGTCGCCGTCCGCACCGATTTCCTCCCAAGACTCGTCAACGTTGCCCAGAAAGGCGAGCGCCGAGTCTAGATCCACGCGAGCCGCACTCGTCCGATGCTGCCGCGGATGACGGAGGATGCGTGCGTAGCGTCGTGGAATGCCGGCGATCCATCCGGCGACCGCCTCGTCTCCGGCATTGCAGCGACAGCTGTAAAGAACCGTGGCCAGAGCCGTCTTCTCACGGTACGGATCATGATCGTACGTTCCGTCCCACATGATGCTCCAAGTCATCGGCACATCGGCTAAGGGGTGGGATAGGCCGTCTTCACGACGAACGGCGGTATCAGCCGGTTGTCGCGCCTGATGACCACATGGAGCCTGTTCACCTTGGTCACGTGGCCGTTCTGGTCGACGAGCCGTCCGACAGGTTGCCCCGCGTCGTAGGTGAACTCCGTTTGCTGCTGGTTCTGGTGCGCGAGCATGTTGGCGATGTAACCGTGTCCCCCAGGGCTGTCGATCGCGGCTTGGACGTACCGCTGGGCCTCGTCCAGGCTATTGAACGAGGACGCCGCCGAGACGTTCTGCTGCGTCAGGCGATCCACCAGTTGGAGGTTCGTCTTGCCCACGTGCCTGTCGATCACGTGTGCGCCGTCGGTGCCCTCCTGCCCCGCCAGGTCGATCGGGTACGCGGCGTTGCCGGCGCCGGGACGCCCCTGGGATCCCTTTCCCGCCACGGTGTTCTTCAGGCCCGGGTAGTCGAAGTCGTGGAGGGCCCGGTCGCCGACCGACTCGGCTTGAGCCTCCATGGCGTTCAGCGTCGGCGTCCGCTTCGCGGCATGCTGGAGTTGGGCGAGCAGTCCCATGCTCGCAACGGCGGCCTTCGTCGTCTGCACCGGGTCGTAGTAGTCCTCGACGAGGATGGTCACGCAGTCGGCGAGCATCTTCTCGTCGAACACTCCCGCTATCTCCGCGCTGATGCCCGCCGTCCCCTCGCTCAGGACGAGACCGAGAAGCGTTGCGAAAGCCGCGGCTCCCAGCCTTCGCTCGAGTTTGCTCCGAGTCACGTCGATCGCGTGGGCGTGCCGTTCGCAGGCGCCGGCGAGGGCCGTCGCCCCGTTCCCGAGGACGTGCAGCGGCGCCGGGTCGGCGTTCGGGCCGTCCCAGGGCGCCGTGCCCCAGATCCGGCTGCAGAACGTACGCATCTGCTCCTGCCAGGTGCGCACCACCCCCAGGGAGAGGCGCCGATTCCCGTGCGGAAAGACCACCGCGCCCGAGTCGAGGGTGATCGTGTTGATGATCTGGTTGACCTGGCGGGACAGGGTGGACACCGCGTTGGCGGCGTTCCGCCATTGTGCCGACGCCCGATGCAGGCGGTCCTGGTGGCCGCGCGGGAACAGCTTGAGGACGGTCGGGAGCGTCATGTCCCACGCGAGTTGTTCCGCGAGTGAGCCGAAGTCGAGGTATCCGCTCCCGGAGGCGGATGCGGGCCGGTGGTAGGTGAAATCGTGGAACTGCGGGACCGGCTTCGTCGCCGGCCCCTCGCCCGCGCCGTGCCGGGAGTGCCACTCGGCCGTGACGAAGTTGTTCGCCGTGACGGTGAGCCCTTCGGTGACGCCACCGAGGGCCATGACGAGCTTCTCCCACGCGATGACGATCTGCTGGGCGATCGGGTCGTAGAAGGCGCCGAAGAATTCGCCGACGTAGTCCTTGCCCGCCATGTCGTGGTTGCCGTGCAGGGCGCGGGAGACGTCCAGCATGGCCTTGCCGAACGCGTTGCCCACGTGGTGCATGGTGTCGGCCGCCGCGTAGACGCGAGGGGGATCGACGTCGAAGACGCCCGTGCGGCCGCCGATCTCACTTGGCGACCGGTAGGTCGGACGCTGCGGACCGTGCTGCTGCGGCGGCCGGGTGGACGGGCTCGGCGATGGCGAGGGGCCCGTGGTGACGGGTGGGTGCGGGGTCTGAGTGGCGGGCGGGTTGCCACCGCCGCTCGGCTGGGGGGACGGTGCCGGTCCGCTCGTCGCGGGCGGGCCGGGGGACGGACCGGTGGTCGCGGGCGGCCCCGGCGAGCCGGGGGGACCGCTCGGTGGTGCCGGGGAGCCCATGGGGCGGTCCTCCGTCGCAGCGCGGATTGCGGGGCGCGATCAACGGGACGGTAGGGATTCCTGACACCGACCGTCAAGGCATTTGCGGCATATGTTTCACGTCAGGGGGAGGCTCCTGGTTGTTGGACTTGCCCTGGGTGAGCTGGTACGGCGGTAGCGGGTCGCTGGAGGAGATTTCGCGAGGCGATTCCGGTTCGTCGGTTTCGGACGGCTCTGGCTTCGGCTTCGGCTGGGCGGTGTTGGTGAAGGCTTGGGTTATGGCTTGGAGGGCGGTGGTCACCTCGCTGGGGATGACCCAGAAGGTGCTGCCCTGGCCCTCGGCCAGCTTCGGGAGGGTCTGGAGGTACTGGTAGGCGAGGAGCTTCGGGTCCGGGTCGGCGGCGTGGATGGAGGCGAAGACGCGCTCGATCGCCCTGGCCTGGCCGTCGGCCTCCAGCACGGCCGCCTGCTGGGCGCCCTCCGCCTTCAGGATCGCCGACTGCTTCTCGCCCTCGGCGGTGAGGATCTGGGAGGCGCGGGCGCCCTCGGCGGTCAGGATCGCGGCCCGCTTCCCGCGCTCGGCGCGCATCTGCTTCTCCATGGCGTCCTTGATAGACGCGGGCGGCTCGATCGCCTTGATCTCCACGCGGGTGACGCGGATGCCCCACTTGCCGGACGCGTCGTCCAGCACGCCGCGCAGCGCGGTGTTGATCCGGTCGCGGGAGGTGAGGGTCGCCTCCAGGTCGAGGGTGCCGATGACGTTGCGCAGGGTCGTCGCGGTGAGCTGCTCGATCGCCTTGATGTAGTTGACGATCTCGTAGTCGGCCGCGCGGGGGTCGGTGACCTGGAAGAACAGGACGGTGTCGATGTGGACGACGACGTTGTCCTCGGTGATGACCGGCTGCTTCCTGAACGACACGACCTGCTCGCGCAGGTCGATGAGCGACTTCACCCGGTCGACGAACGGGAGCACGAAGCTGATGCCGGGTTCGAGGGTGCGGTGGTAGCGGCCGAGCCGTTCGACGTTGCGGGCCCGCGCCTGCGGCACGATCCACACCGACCGCATCACCGCGGTGGTGACCACGGCCAGGACGGCGACGGCGACGACCAGGAGGGCTATGGCGATATCGGTCATGGTGACTCCTCGACCGGCCCGCCCGGGACCGGGTACAGCAGGGCCGTGGCCCCTTCGATGGCGAGGACGTCGGCGGCGGCGCCCGCGGGGATGACGAGGTCGGGGTCGTAGGGGCGGGCCGACCACTCCTCGCCGCCGATCCGGGCGCGTCCGCCTGCGCGGGACACCTCGGTGAGGGTGAGGGCCTCGCGTCCGACGAGGGCGGCGGTGCCGGTGCGCAGCGGGGGCGGCTGCCGGATGTGGCGGTGCGCGATGGGGCGGACGACCGCGATCCCGGCGACGGAGCCGGCGGCGAAGACGGCGAGCTGCCCGGCGAGCGGGAGGCCGAGGGCGCCGGTGAGGCCGGCGGCGAGCGCGGCGACCGCGAGCAAGCCCAGGGCGAACGTGAGCGTCAGCAGCTCGGCGATGCCGAGCAGCGCCGCGATCAGCAACCAGACGGCCCACGCGCCCATAGCAGCTCCCTGAGGCTGCCGGAAGTCCTCATCAACAAAGTAACCCCAAAGACGGGAAATGGCGCCCCCGGCGAGAAAAGGCCAGAATGGAGTTCGGTCCCACAGGAGGAGCGTCTACATGGGCGACCGCACGGCCTTCCGCACCTGTCCCCTCTGCGAGGCCCTCTGCGGGCTCGAGCTGACCCTCGACGACGCCGGCGCGGTGACGCGCGTACGCGGCGACAAGGACGACCCGTTCAGCAAGGGTTTCCTGTGCCCGAAGGGCGCGACGCTCGGGGTCCTCGACGGCGACCCGGACCGGCTGGGCGAGGCGCTCGTCCGCGACGGCGAGGCGCATCGGACGGCCGGGTGGGACGAGGCGTTCGAGACCGTCCGGCAGGAACTGGCCCGGGTCATCGAGCGGTACGGGCGGGACGCCATCGCCGTCTACATCGGAAACCCGACGGCGCATTCGATCGCGGGGCCGCTGTACGCCGCGGCGATCGTGAAGGCGCTCGGCACCCGCAACCTCTACACCGCGAGCACCGCCGACCAGATGCCGAAGCACGTGAGCTGCGGGCACATGTTCGGCGACCCGCTCGCCATTCCGGTGCCGGACCTCGACCGCACCGGGTACCTGCTGATGCTGGGCGCCAACCCGCTGGAGTCCAACGGCAGCCTCGCGTCCGCGCCCGACTTCCCGGGACGGCTGAAGGCGATCCGGGAGCGCGGCGGGAAGGTCGTCGTGGTCGACCCGCGCCGCACCCGGACGGCCGCGCTCGCCGACGAGCACCTGTTCATCCGTCCCGGCACCGACGCGTTCCTGCTGATGGCGCTCGTCCACACGCTGTTCGCCGAGGACCTGGTCACCGTGCGCCTCGACGGGCGGGTGAACGGCCTGGACGACATGCGCGCCCTCGCCGTCGACTTCACGCCCGAGCGCGTCGCGCCGGTCACCGGCGTGCCCGCCGCGACGATCCGCCGGACCGCGCGCGAGCTGGCCGCCGCCGAGCGCGCCGCCGTCTACGGGCGGATCGGCACGTGCACCCAGGCGTTCGGGACGCTCAACAGCTGGCTCGTGGACGTCCTCAACGTGCTGACCGGCAACCTGGACCGGCCCGGCGGCGCGATGTTCCCGCGTCCCGCGCACGCCCCCGTGTACCGGCGCAAGAGGCCGTTCACGACCGGGCGGTGGCGCAGCCGCGTCCGGGACCTGCCCGAGGTGAACGGCGAGTTCCCGGTCGCGACGCTGGCCGACGAGATCGAGGCGCCCGGCGACGGCCGGATCCGGGCGCTGGTCACCATCGGCGGGAACCCGGCGCTGTCCGCGCCGAACGCCGCCCGGCTCGACCGCGCGCTCGCCGGCCTCGACTTCATGGTGAGCGTCGACCCGTACCTGAACGAGACGACCCGGCACGCGCACGTCATCCTGCCGCCGCCGCGTCCGGTGCAGACGCCGCACTACGACATCGCGCTGACCGGGTTGGCCGTCCGCGACTACGCTCGCTACTCGCCGCCGATCGTCCCGCTGCCGGACGGGCGGCCGAGCGAGTCCGGCATCCTGGCGCGGCTCGCGCTGGCCGCGTCCGGCACCGACGGCGACCCCGCCGCGCTCGACGAGATGATCATCACGTCGACGCTGCGGAAGGCGACCGAGATGCCCGCTTCGCCGGTGCATGGCCGCGAGCCCGACGAACTGCGCAAGATGCTCAACGAGAGCGGCACCCCCACTGAGCAGCGGCTCGACATGATGCTGCGGCTCGGCCCCTACGGCGACGGCTTCGGCGCCGACCCCGCCGGCCTGACGCTCACCCGGCTGCGCACCGAGCACCCCCACGGCCTCGACCTCGGCGCCCTCAAGCCCCGCATCGACGAGGTGCTGTGCACGACGTCCGGACGCGTCGAGCTGTGCCCGTCCACGTGCGCCGCCGACGTCGACCGGCTCCACTCCGCGCTGCGCGAGCACCGGCCGCCGGAGTTCGTGCTGATCGGGCGGCGGCACCTGCGCTCCAACAACAGCTGGCTGCACAACGTCCCCGAGCTGGTGCGCGGCTCCAACACCTGCACGCTGCAGCTCAACACCGGCGACGCCGCGCGGCTCGGCGTCGCCGCCGGCGACACCGTCCGCGTCGACTCCCGCACCGGCTCGGTCGAGGCCGTCGCCGAACCCACCGACGCCGTCATGGCCGGCGTAGTCAGCCTCCCGCACGGCTGGGGGCACGACCGCCCCGGCACCCGCACGGCCGTCGCGCGCGAGCACGCCGGCGTGAACGTGAACGCCGTCACCGACGAGCAGGAGATCGACCCGCTGTCCGGCAACGCCGTGTTCAACGGCGTTCCCGTCACCCTGACACCGGTGCGGGCCTGACCTTGTTCCCCTGGGGGGCGACCCCCTGGAGCCGCTGTGCTCGCTCCGCGTGCACGCCCGTTGCACGATGTGTTTAGCCCCGGCGCGTCCAGGTAGGTATCCCTCGCCGCGGGCGGTTCGGGCCGCCTCGAACGTCACTTGGGGGATCGACTAACCTCGCAACCAAGCGTCCCATTACGGCCGTCTCTAACCAGTGGGCCGGACGGAACCGATGGGTCCGGGCGCCGCCCCAGGCGGACCGGCTGCACGCACCCGAGGGAGGGACATGAACCGGCGGTCGAGCAACATCTTCCGGCGCGGGGCACGGGCGCAGGCGTCCCAGCGGCTGGCGGACGCGACGGAGACCCTGGAGCACGCGCGCGGCCTCGACCGCACCATCCGGGTGCTCTCGACCGCGGTCCGGAGGACGCTCCGCCCCGGGCCGCTGAAGGACACCCTGCACGGCGTCCCGTTCGGGCACCCCGCGCACACGCCGCTCACCGACGTGCCGATCGGCTGCTGGATGTCGTCGGCGATCCTCGACCTCATGCCGGGCACGGCGCGCGCCTCCCAGGCGCTCGTCGCCGCCGGGCTCGCCGGGGCCGTCCCGACCGTCCTCACCGGCATCGCCGACTGGTCCGCGCTGCACCGCGAGCAGCAGCGCGTCGGGCTGGTGCACGCGTCCGCGACGGCCACCGCGAGCATGCTGTACTCGGCGTCCCTCGCCGCCCGCTACCAGGGACGGGACGGCGCCGGGAAGGCGTTCGGGTTCGCCGGGCTCACCGTGCTGCTCGGCGGCGCCTACCTCGGCGGCCACCTGGCGTTCCGGCAGGCCGCCGGCGCCAGCCACGCCGACCAGACCGCCCACCTCGTCGGGACCGGCTGGCACGACCTGTGCGCCGTCGACGAGCTCCCCGACGGCTGGCCCGTGCACCGCCGCCTCGGCTACATCAGCCTGTTCGTGCTGCGCGAGGGCGACGACATCAACGTCCTCGCCGACCGCTGCAGCCACCTCGCCGGGCCGCTGCACCAGGGCCGCATCGTCACCGACGACAACGCCGACACCTGCATCGTCTGCCCGTGGCACGGCAGCACGTTCCGCGTCCGCGACGGCTCCGTGGTGCACGGCCCCGCGACCGCCCGCCAGCCCTGCTTCGAGACCCGCGTCACCGACGGCATCGTCCAGGTCCGCCCGCTCGGCTAGCCAGGAGCCCGGCGCCGTCAGGAGCCGGGCGCGGCGTCGTCGGGGTGCGCGTCGGCGTTCGGGTACTCCACGAGGGCCAGGACGCGGCTGGCCATGAAGCGGGCCGTGCGGACGGGGGTCCCGGTGCGGGTGACCTCGCTGACCTCCACCACGCCGCGGCGGGTCGCGACCTCCACGCGGCGGCCCGCCCGGGCGGCGACCACCTCGTACGTCCGCGTCCCCTCGCCGCCGGCGTCGATCACGATCTCCACCCTGTCGCCCTTCATCGGCGCGAACCTCCGGTTGTCGAACGTATATTCGACTTATACCCCGAAACCGCTCGAACGAATCGCCGCGAACAGGGCGAAAACGCTGGTCAGCGCAGCAGATTGACGATCGCGACGACGCCCACGACGACGATGACGCCGCGCAGCACGAGGGGCGGGATGCGGCGCCCCGCCTTCGCGCCGATGAACCCGCCGACCGTGGAGCCGGCCGCGATCAGCAGCACCGCCCACCAGTCGATCCCGGTGTCGGAGAACAGCCAGGTGAGGATGAACAGGATCGCCGCCGTGCCGTTGACGATCGCCGACAGCACGTTCTTGCTCGCGTTCAGCCGCTGCAGGTCGTCGTCCAGCATGATGCCGAGCAGCGCGATCAGGATGATGCCCTGCGCGGCGCCGAAGTAGCCGCCGTACATGCCGGCCAGCAGGACGCCGATCCACAGCCACGGCCCGCCGTGCGCGTGGCCGCCGCCGTCCTCGCGGCGCTCCCGGATCCACTTCTGCAGCCGCGGCTGGACCACCACCAGCACCAGCGCGATGACGATCAGGATCGGGACGATGAACTTGAACGCCGAGGCGGGCAGGCCGAGCAGCAGCAGCGCGCCGATCACCGCGCCGACCAGCGAGGCGCTGCCGAGCCGCAGCAGCCGGGCGCGCTGCCCCTTCAGCTCGGCGCGGTACCCGTAGGCGCCGGTCACCCCGCCGGGGACGAGGCCGATGTTGTTGGACACGTTCGCCACCACGGGCACGTAGCCGAGCGCCACGAGCGTCGGGAACGTGATCAGGGACCCCGAGCCCACGACCGTGTTGATGCCTCCGGCGGCGACCCCGGCCGCGAACACCGCGACCGCGTCCAGCAGGTTCAAGAGGGCCCCATCCCAGCGCTAGCAGTTGGCAACGGCGCTCATGATGGTAGGGACAGTGCAGCTCAGGACGCTAATGGGGGTGGCGGTTCCGTGACGGTTGGTCCGGAAAGGCCGGGTGATCGCGGCGCGAACCGCCGAACGGCCCGGTCAGCGGCAGGGTCAGCGGACCGCGCGCGCGTACCAGCGGCCGTTCTGCCGGTCGATCGCCAGCGGCAGCCCGAAGCAGGCCGTCAGGTGCTCGGGGGTGAACACCTCGTCGACCTTGCCCTGCGCGACGAGCTCGCCCTTGCGCAGCAGCAGCGCGTGCGTGAAGCCGTCCGGGACCTCCTCGACGTGGTGGGTCACCACCACCATCGTCGGCGCCGCCGGGTCGTCGGCGAGCGCGCCGAGCCGGGCGACCAGGTCCTCGCGGCCGCCGAGGTCGAGGCCCGCGGCGGGCTCGTCCAGCAGCAGCAGCTCCGGGTCGGGCATCAGCGCGCGGGCGATCTGCACCCGCTTGCGCTCGCCCTCCGACAGCGTGGTGAACGTCCGCGTCATCAGGTCGGCGCAGCCGAGCGCGTCCAGCAGCGCGACGGCGCGGCTGACGTCGGTGGAGTCGTACTCCTCCTGCCAGCGGCCGAGGATCGCGTACGAGGCGGTCAGCACCAGGTCGATGACCTTCTCGCCGGCCGGCACCTTCTCGGCGAGCGCGGTGCTGGCGAGGCCGATACGCGGGCGCAGCTCGAACACGTCGGTGCGGCCGATCTCCTCCTCCAGGATCTCCACCGCGCCCTCGGTGGGGTGCATCATCGCGGCGGCGATCTGCAGCAGCGTGGTCTTGCCCGCCCCGTTGGGGCCGACGACGACCCACCGCTCGCCCTCGTTCACCGTCCACGTGACATCGCGCAGCAGGGCGGACCCCCCGCGCCTGACCCCGACTCCGCGGAGCTGAAGTACCTCGCCGGCCATCGCGCGCCTTCGTCCCCATTCCCGGTGATCCCACCGGTCCCGGTCCGGACCGGTCCGTTGTCCAGGAAAGAACCTATGCGATACCGGGTCCCCGCCGCCCCCCGGCTCCCCGACGGCACCGCCGTCCCGGCCGCGGGGGGAAGCACGGAACGTCCCGCGCGCCCGATGGCACAGGCGATCCGAGCGCTTATGGTGGATCGCATGCCCATTGGGGAGTGTTGGACGGGATGAGCAAGGACGTGGCGACCGCGCTGGTCGCGTGGGGCAATGCCTGGCTGACCGGAAGCGTCGGCCTGGACGAGGCGGTGGACGCGGTTGAGGAGGCGGCCGGCCCGCAGATCCTCGGCGGCGAGCCCGCCGAGGTGACGCTGCGCCGCGGGCTCGGCGACCTGCGGGTCGGCGGGCTGACCGCGCTGCGGCTGGCGCTGCCCGAGCCGGGCGACCCGCTCGGGCTGACCGGCCCCGCCGAGTTCAACCGGACCGCGATCGACGCCGGTGCGGCGGTGGTCGCGCTGCTCGGCGACCGGGCGATCGGGCTGGTCCCCGAGGAGGACCGGCGCGGCTCGTCCTACGTCGGGGTGCGCTGGACCACGCACGACGCGTCCGCGAACCCGCCGGACGTGCCGGGCCTCGCCGACGCCGACCGGCAGCTGACGCTGGCGATGCGGGACGCGACCGAGGCGCTGCTGACCGTGGACGACGTGACCGGCGTGCCGCCGGAGATCGCCGACGCGCTGGTCGACCTGCGCGACCCGCAGCGCGGCCATCCGCTGGCCCCCGGCTACCCGCCGCGCGCGCACCGGCTGGCGGCGCTCGCGACGCGGCTGTCGATGGTGGTGGACCTGGCGCGGCGGATGGACGAGCGCGGCCTCACCGCCGACCAGATGCACCGCCGCGGCGAGGCGCTGCGGCTGCTCGACCGGGCCGTCCGGCGGGCGCTGGTCGCCGCGTGCAACAGCGCGTTCGACCCCGTCCCGTAGCCGGGGCCGCGGGGCGCCGGGAAACGGAAAACGGGACGTCCCCGGAGGGACGCCCCGCTCAACGCGTGCCGTGCGCTCAGGCGCGGACGACGAGGGTGTTGCAGATCTTGTCGGCGAAGGTCTGCTTGCGCTCGTCCCACAGCGGCCAGAGGAAGCCGACATCGCAGGCGATGCTGTCGGCGAAGTGGGCCAGGCGCCGCACGAAGGCGCCGCCGAAACCGAGGACCTGGCCGGTCTGGGCGCTGACCACCTTGATGCCCATCTGGCGCTTGCCGAGCGTCTGCCCGGTGGTGCCCTCCTGGTAGATCATCCACAGCCCGCCGCCGAAGCCGATGACCACGGCGATCAGCAGGAACAGCAGGCCGATGACGACGCCGCCGCCGCTCCCGGAGCCCATCAGCAGGGCGGCGATGAAGTAGAGGATGCCGACCGGCGCGCCGATGACGAGCCCGTCGATGATGGTGGCACCGGCACGCGAGCCCCACTCGGCCAGCTGGCCGGTCGAGCCGTAGTGGTGGTGGTGCACCTCCTGGTAGCCCGGCTGCGCCTGGGCGGGCACCTGCGGGGCGCCGTAGCCCGGCTGCGCCGCGGGCGGCTGGCCGTAACCCGGCTGCGCGGCGGGCTGGCCGTACCCGGGCTGCTGCTGCCCGTACCCGGGCTGCGCCGGAGGCTGGCCGTAGCCCGGCTGGGGCTGGCCGTACCCGGGCTGGGCGGGCTGCTGGCCGTAGCCCGGCTGCGCCGGAGGCTGGCCGTACCCGGGCTGCTGCTGTTGCCCGTACCCAGGCTGCTGCTGCTGCCCGTAGCCCGGCTGCTGACCGTACGGGTCGTAGGGGTTACCCACACTTGCTCCTTATTGATTGACCCTGTGGATATGTGACGCCCGCCGGACCCGGAGGGCTCCGCAAGTCTGACCGACGACCGACCGCGGCTCAAACCCGCAGAACACCGAACCGGACGAGCCGCCACAGCTCCGACCCGGCGAGGGCGGTGCCGAGCATTCGGGCACGGGTCTTCGGCTGGAGTGCCCACCACCGTCCCCAGGGCCCCGGAGGGGCGAGGGCGACGGCGATCGCACCGGTCAGGGCCGCCGGGTCCGCCTGCGCGCCGCGGGCCGGACGGCCCGTGACGAGGTCGGTGAACGCGGCGGTCCCCCCGCACAGGGGACGCGGGGGACCGGTGAGCGCCCGCCAGGGGCGGAGCACGCCGGGGTCGTGGAGGCGGTGGATCCATGAAACGCCGACGGCCGCAACGGCCATCGCCGCAACGCGCAGCATCGCGCCTCGTGGGCCGCGCCGCGCTGCGGTGAGGGTCCGGCTGACGAGCCTGCCGAGCGCACCGTCCGGTGCGCCGGTGGCCGCCGCCCCGGGCGCTCCCCCCAACGAATCCTCCGCCTCGAAGACATACAGCTGAGTGACCCGTATACCGGGTTCACCCGGAGGCGGGTCAAGTCCGGGCAACGATCCGCGACGGGACCGTTACCGAGGGCATGCTGAGTCCACCTCGGAGCAAGAGTAGGACAAACCGGCAGCTATGCGGGCACGCTTTACGGGTACCGATGCACGAATGACTCCGCGAGGGCACCGGGAGACCCGGCGGAGGCGGCCGCGGACGGAGCCGCGGAGAAGGTTGCGGGCAGGGCCGCGGGCGGGACGGGGCGAGCCGGAATGCGGAGGAGACCGGTTCGGCCGGAGCGGATCCGGATCAGGACTGGGACGACGCGGCGGCGCCCACGACCGCCGGGCCGCCGGCCTCGGAGTGGTACTCCGCCTCGACGACGTCCGCCACCACCGCGGTGATGTTGTCCGGGCCGCCGTTGGCCCGGGCCTCCTCGATCAGTGCGGCGACGGCCCGCTGCGGATCGGCCTCCGCGGACAGCAGCTCGTAGATGCGCTGCGCCTCGACCGGGCCGCTCAGGCCGTCCGAGCAGAGCATGTAGCGGTCGCCGAGCCGCGCCTCCCGCAGCCGCAGGTCGGGTTCGCGGTCGTCCCGGCCGTCCAGCACCCGGTACAGCACGTGCGACAGCCGCGAGGTCTCGGCCGGGTCGGCGGTCTGCCCCGCCTGCTCGGCCTCCGCCTTCAGCAGCTCGTCCATCGTGTGGTCCTGGGTCATCTGGAAGAGCTCGCCGTCGCGCAGCAGATAGCCGCGCGAGTCGCCGATGTGCGCCAGGGCCACCGACTCGCCCGACCACAGCATCGCGGTCAGGGTGGTGCCCATCCGGCTCAGGTCGGGCCGCTCCTCGCGGACGATGCGCAACTTCTCGTTGGCCTCCGCGACCGCGCGGCCGAGGCTCTCGACCAGATCGTCACCATGGGCGCCGGTGTCCAGCGAGCGCAGCGAGCCGATGACGGTCGAGCTCGCGACCTCGCCGCCGGCATAGCCCCCCATGCCGTCCGCGACCGCGATCAACCGTGCACCGGCGTAGCCCGAGTCCTCGTTGTTCTCTCGGTTGCACCCGATGTCACTGCCTGCTGCGTACCTGATTGCTACGTTCATACCGATTTCGATGACGATCCTGTCAGAGGAGTTGTATCACTCACGGGCGGCCTGCCCGGCCCGGTCCGCACCGTCCTCCCGGCCGGCGCCGTCCTGGCCGCCGCCGTTCTGGCCGATGCCGTGCCGGACGGCGTACAGCGCCGCCTGCGTCCGATCCTGCACTCCCAGTTTCATGAGCAGATTACTGACGTGCGTCTTGACCGTCTTCTCCGAGACCACGAGCGCGCGGGCGATCTCCCGGTTCGATCTGCCGCGCGCGATGTGCACGAGCACCTCCCGTTCCCGTTCGGTGAGCGCGGCGAGGCCGCGGTCGGCCGGCTCGCGCCCGGACTCCGAGCGCAGGACCGCCTCCGCCGCGTCCGGCGCGAACAGCACATGACCGTCGTGCACCGCCCTGATCGCCTGGACGAGGGCCCGCGGGTCCACGTCCTTGTACAGGTAGCCGGCCGCGCCCGCCTGCACCGCCGGCAGCACGTACCCGCGCTCGGTGACGCTGGTCAGGATCAGCACCCGCGCCCCCACTCCCCGAGCCCGCAGCTCCGTCAGCGCGGTCACGCCGTCGGCGCCCGGCATCTTGAGGTCCATCAGCACGATATCGGGCTCCAGCGATTCGGCCAGCGTCACGGCCGATGTGCCGTCCGCGGCCTCCCCGACCACCTCGATGTCGTCCTGGATGCTCAGGAACGTGCGCAGCCCCTGCCGGACGACCGGATGGTCGTCGGCGATCAGCACCCGGATCGGCGCCGGGGTCGGCGGGGCCGGCGAGGTCGGCGGGGTCGCCGGGGTCACAGCGGCACCTCCAGCCGGACGGTCGTGCCGCACTCCGGGCCTGCGCCGACCGCGAACGTCCCGCCGATCGAACACGCCCGGTCGCGCATCGACGCGAGCCCGAGCCCGCCCTGCTGCTCGCCGTCGAGCGCGTCGAAGCCGGACCCGTCGTCGGCGACCTCCAGCACGGCGCGGCCGTCGTGCACGGTCAGGCTGACGTCGACCGTCCGCGCCCCGGCGTGCCGCAGCGCGTTGTAGACGGCCTCCTGCGCGATCCGCAGCACGACGGCCTCGTGCTCCTCCGGCAGGACGACCGGTTCGGCGGCGGTGAACCGGACGGCGGTCTCGTGCGCCCGGTCCAGCACCTCGGCGTGCTTGCGCAGCGAGGCGACCAGGCCGTCGGCGAGGTCCGCCGGCCGCAACTCGAAGATCACCGCGCGCAGCTCGGCGAGCGCGTCGGCGGCGAGCCGCTCGACCTGCTCAAGCTCCTGGACCGTCCGCACCGGGTCCTTCTCGGCCAGCGCGGACGCGGTGCGGGCCGTCAGCCGCAGCGAGAACAGCCTCTGGGCGACGGCGTCGTGCAACTCGCGGGCGAGCCGGTTGCGTTCGGCGACGACCGTCAGCTCGCGGTTGTGCTCGTACAGCCGGGCGTTCGCCATCGCGATGGCGGCGTGCGCGGCGAACAGCGCCAGCAGGTCCTGGTCGTCCTGCGTGAACCCGCCGGGCCGCCGCTTGTTCGCCAGGAAGATGATGCCGAGGACGTCGTCGCCGTCCTTTATCGGCACGCCCAGAAAGTCTTTCAGGACGGGATGCGCGACCGGCCAGCCCTCGAACTCCGGCTCCTTGCGGATGTCGGGCAGCCGCTTCGGCGTGTCGCCGTGCAGCATCGCCGCGAGCATGCCGTGCTGGCGGGGCAGCGGGCCGATCCGCTCCCAGTCCTCGTCGGAGACGCCCTCGACGACGAACTCGGCGAAGGACCCCTCGTCGTCGGGCACGCCGAGGGCCGCGTACCGGGCGTCCAGCAGCTGCGCCGCCGCCCGGACGATGACCTGGAGCACCTCGTGCACCGACAGGTGGCGGGTGACCGCGAGCACGGCGGAGCTCACCGCGTGCAGGGTCGCGCCCTGCCCGGTTCCGAGCCCTTCCGCGTCGCCCATCGCGGCTTCTCGCCTCCCCCTTCGCGCGCCGTTCGGCGCGCACATGTGAAGACCGTACTCGGTTTTGCGTCCGCGCCTCCGGACGCGGGCCCCGGCATGGGGGTCCGGGGTCCTACGACCATTTGCGGAGCGGGCTCGGGGGCCGATGGCCGATGCCGGAAACCGTGCGGGTTCCTAACGTCTGAGGCATGAAGACGGCCGGCACGAAGACAGCACTGATCACTGGAGCGTCGCGGGGCCTCGGGCGGGCGCTGGCCCGCGAGCTGGCGGGGGACGGCTGGAGCCTCGTCGTCGACGGGCGCGACGCGGCGGTGCTGGACGCGGCGGCCCGCGAGATCGGCGGCGATGTGACGGCGATCGCCGGGGACGTCGCCGACGCCGCACACCGCGCCGACCTCGTCCGCGCCGTCGCCGGCGGGCTCGACCTGCTCGTCAACAACGCGAGCACCCTCGGGACGACGCCGCTGCCCCGGCTCGCCGACCAGCCCGTCGCCGACCTCGCCGAGACGTACGCGGTCAACGTGCTGGCGCCGCTCGCGCTGATCCAGGCCGTCCTGCCGGCGCTGCGGGAACGGCACGGCGCGATCCTCAACGTCACCTCGGACGCGGCGGTCGAGGACTACGCGACGTGGGGCGGCTACGGGTCGTCCAAGGCGGCGCTGGAGCAGCTGTCCAACGTCCTCGCGGCCGAGGAGCCCGACGTGCGCGTGTGGTGGGCGGACCCGGGGGAGATGCGCACCGACATGCTGCGCGCCGCCGGCGAGGACGCCGACGCCGCGCCGCCGCCCGAGGAGGCCGCCGCCGCGTTCCGCAAGCTGGTCGACGGCCGGCCCGCCAGCGGCCGGTACCGCGCCGCGGACCTGGCCGGCGCACGATGACCACCGTGATCGAACCGGAGGAGGCGGCCGCCGGGGAACGGCCGCGCCAGGGGGTGATGAGCGGCGGGTACCGGGTCGCGACCCTCGGCATCGTCCTCGTCGTCACCCTGCTGGCCTTCGAGTCCATGTCGGTCGGCACCGTCATGCCCGCCGTCGCCGGCGACCTGGACGGCCTGTCGCTGTACGCGTGGGGCTTCAGCGCGACGCTGATCGCGAGCCTGCTGTCCACCGTGCTGGCGGGCGGCTGGGTCGACCGGTTCGGCCCGGCCCGCCCGTTCATGGTCGGGCTCGCCGTGTTCGTGGCCGGGCTCGCCGTCGCCGGGGCCGCGCCGACCATGTGGCTGTTCGTCGCCGGACGCGCGATCCAGGGCCTCGGCTCCGGCGTCCCGATGGTCGCGCTGTACGTGGTGATCGCCCGCGTCTACCCCGAGCACCTGCGGTCCCGGGTGTTCGCCGCGCTGTCGGCCGCCTGGGTGCTGCCGTCGCTGATCGGCCCCGCCGTCGGCGGCGCGGTCGCCCAGCACATCGGCTGGCGCTGGGTGTTCCTCGGCCTGATCCCCCTCGTCATCCCGCCCGCGCTGCTGCTGATGCCCACGCTGCGCGGCGTCCGCCGATCCGGCGCCGCGCCGGACGCGGCGGGCCGCGCCCGGTACACCGCCGCCATCGCCGCCGCCGCGGGCGCCGGGCTGCTGCTCTACGGCCTCGGCCGCACCGGCTGGACGATGGTCCCCGCCGCCCTGGCCGGCCTCGCCGGGCTCGGCTACGGGCTCCCCCGGCTGCTGCCCGCCGGGACGCTCCGGTTCCGCCGCGGGCTGCCCAGCGTCGTCCTCGTCCGGGCGCTGCTGTCCGGCGCGTTCTTCGGCGCCGACTCCTTCGTCCCGCTGACCCTCACCTCGCTGCACGGGTTCAGCGCGACCACGGCCGGCGTCGTGCTGACCGTCGGCGGGCTCGGCTGGTCCGCCGCGTCCCAGATCCAGGGACGGTCGGAGCGGTCCCGCGCGTTCTTCACGCTGCTCGGCGCGGTGCTCGTCACCGTCGGGATCGTGGCCGTCACCATCGCCCTCCAGCTGTCCGGCTGGGCGGCCGTGCCCGCCTGGATCGTCGGCGGCGCCGGGATGGGCTTCTCGATGGGCAGCCTCAGCGTCCTGATGCTGGACCAGTCCCCCGAGGACGAGCAGGGCGTCAACTCCTCCGCGCTGCAGATCGCCGACACCCTCGGCTCCTCCCTCGTCGTGGGTGCCGCGGGGGCGCTCGTCACCGGCTTCGGCGCCGGCCGGCTCCACCTGGGGCTCGGCGCCGCCGGAGCGATGTTCGCCGCGATCGCCGCCGTCGGCGTGATCGCCGCACTCCGCCTGGAGGCCCGGAAATGACCGACATCATCGACTTCACCCTCCCGCGCGACCTCGAGGCCCACGAACCGCCCGAAGCCCGCGGCCGCACCCGCGACGGCGTCCGCCTCCTCGTCGGCCGCCGCGCCACCGGCGAGGTCTCCCACCACGCGTTCCGCGACCTGCCGTCGCTGCTCGACGCCGGCGACCTCCTCGTCGTCAACACCTCGTCCACGCTGCCCGCCGCCGTCCGCCTCGACCGCATCAGCGTCCACTTCTCCACGCCCCTGCCCGGCGCCGACGACCGCCACTGGATCGTCGAGCTCCGCCGCATGTCCGGGAAGGCGAGCCTCCCCTACAGCGGCGGCAGCCCCGGCGAATGGATCCCGATGCCCGGCGGCGCCACCCTCACCCTCATCCGGCGCCGCACCGACCGGCTCTGGCAGGCCCGGCTGAGCACCGACGTCGTCCCCTACCTGCGGCGCCACGGCGTCCCCATCCGGTACGGACACGTCGACCGCGACTGGCCCACCGCCGCCTACCAGACCGCCTTCGCCCACGACCGCTCGGTGGGCGGCGCCGAAATGCCGAGCGCCGCCCGCCCCTTCACCCCCGAACTGGTCACCCGGCTGGTGTCCCGCGGCGTCCTGATCGCCCCGATCACCCTGCACACCGGCGTCGCGTCCCCCGAGGCCCACGAACCGCCCTACGCCGAACGCTACGAGGTGCCCGCACCCACCGCCGCGCTGGTCTCCCACGTCCGCTCCCGCGGCGGCCGCGTCATCGCGGTCGGCACCACCGCCGTCCGCGCCCTGGAAACGACCGTGGACGCCTCCGGAACCGTCCAGCCCTCCTCAGGCTGGACCGAGCACGTCGTCACCCCCGAACGCGGCGTCCGAGCCGTCGACGGCCTCCTCACCGGCCTCCACGAGCCCCGCTCGTCCCACCTGATGATGCTCACCGCCATCGCCGGCCCCGACCTGCTCGCCACCACCTACCAGGCCGCCCTGGACGAGCACTACCTCTGGCACGAATTCGGAGACCTCAACCTCATCCTGAGCCACTGACCGTCACCCCCCACCACTACCGTCCGGCCATGCGGAGGAGAACGGCCTCAGGGGCAACCAGCGCGCCGACATCCCGCCCGAAGTGGAAGAACTGTTCAGGCGTCACCGCTGATCGCTTGAGGCGGGAAAGGGGTGGCCTGATCCGGCGCGAACCGGGGGGTGGGGCGTTCCGTCCCATTAGGGTGCTGCGCAAGCTCCCGGACCGGTCAGGATCGCGATGACTCTCGATGCGGAACGCCACGCCGAAGCCTTGCGGCCGGACGATCCGGAGCGCATCGGGCCGTACCGGCTGCTTGGGCGGCTCGGGCAGGGCGGGATGGGGACGGTCTTCCTGGCCGAAGGCCCTGGCGGGGACCGGGTGGCCGTCAAGGTGATCAACCCCGAGCCGGCGGGGGAGGGCGACGCGCTCCGGCGGTTCCGGCGGGAGGTCGAGGCCGCGCGGAGGGTCCGGCGGTACTGCACCGCGCCGCTGATCGACGCCGACCTCGACCGGCGCCCGCCCTACCTCGTCACCGAGTACATCGACGGCCCGAACCTCGACCGCGCGGTGGCCGGGCGGGGGCCGCTGGCCGGGTCGGCGCTGGAGGGCCTCGCGGTCGGCGTCGCGACCGCGCTGGCCGGGATCCACCGCGCGGGCATCGTGCACCGCGATCTCAAGCCGGCGAACGTGCTGCTGTCCCCCACCGGGCCGCGGGTGATCGACTTCGGCATCGCGCGGCCCCTCGACGACTCCGGCGGGCCGACCCGCAGCGGGCAGGTCGTCGGCACGCCGTGCTACATGGCGCCGGAGGTGCTGCTCGGGGAGCCCGCCGGGCAGGCGTCCGACGTGTTCACCTGGGGGTGCGTGGTCGCCTTCGCGGGGACGGGGCGGCCCCCGTTCCAGGGCCGGACGATCGCCGAGACGTTCCATCTCATCCAGACCAGGGAGCCGGTGCTGGACGGTCTCGATCCCGAACTGCGCGGGCTCGCTCTGGCCGCGCTCGCCAAGGACCCGCGCGACCGCCCGTCCGCCGGGGAGCTGCTCGACCGGCTGGTCGGCGAGGCGCGTCCCGACGACCCGGCGACGCTGGAGGCCACCGTGCGCGCCGGGTGGACGGAGAAGCGGACGCTGGTCGCGGAGCGCGCCGGGCCGGACCGGCGTTCGCTGACGGTCGGGGCGGTGTCCGCCGCCGTGATCGTCGCGGTGGCGGCCGGGGCGCTCATCGCCCGCGGCGTGGGCTCCGGCTCGGACACCGGGCCGCCCGGCGACGTCACCCGGGTCTGGGGCGACGACTTCACCGACACCAACGCCGGCTGGCCCGGCGCCCTGGACCACATCTCCGACGAGGCCGAGGGCTCCGGTTACGGCGGCGGCTACTACGTGGTGGATTCCGGCACGACCGGCGGCAACTGGGTCCCGGCTCCCCTGGACGTCGCCAAGATCCCGGCGCACGCGCTCGTGACGGTCATGGCCAAGGGGCAGGACTTGCCGGGGACGGGCAGCGGCCGGTACGGGCTCGACTGCCGCGCCGTCGCCGACGCGCCCGGAGTGACGGGCCAGCGGTACGCGTTCCTGATCCGCAGGGACGGTCGGCAGGCCACGCTCACCAAGTCCAGTCCCGACCAGGGCGTCCAGGAGCTGGCGGAGAGCGGCCCGATGCGCAGCCTCGGCCAGGACAAGGCGAACAAGGTCCAGATCGCCTGCGAGGACGAGGCCGACGGCACGAAGGTCCGCCTGCGGCTCTGGGTGAACGGGCACCGGCTGATCGACACGACCGACGCCCGCCGGCCGCTCGGACCCGGTCGCGTCGGCCTGGAGGCCGCGCCGGGACGGGGCGACGAGCCGGCGATGTCCGCCGCGTTCGACGACCTCGCGGTCCACAAGATCGGCTGACTCGGGGCGCGTGCCGTCTCGCATGCCGGACCGGGCGCGCGAGGGGTGTCCCGCGGCCGGTACCGTTGTGGACAGCTATGGACGGGTCAGCACAGCGAACGCTGCTCATCACACTCACCGGACGCGACCGCCCCGGCGTGACGTCGCGGTTGTTCCGCACACTCTCCCAGTTCCCGCTCACCGTCGCCGACGTCGAGCAGGTCGTGATCCGCGGGCGGCTCGTCCTCGGCGTCCTGCTCGCCTACACCGAGGGCGCCGACATCGGCCGCGTGTGGAACGCCGCCGAGAAGGTCGCCAACGATCTCGACATGGAGATCGAGCTGTCCACCGGCCGCAACAAGCGGATGCCGAAGCGCGGCGGCCGGCTGCACGTCACCGTGCTCGGCGCCCCGCTCAAGCCCGCCGCGATGGCCGGGATCGCCGGGCGGATCTCCGCGCACGGCGCCAACATCGACCGGATCGAGCGGCTCGCGCAGAACCCGGTCACCTGCATCGAGATGGACGTCTCCGGCGCCGACCCCGACACACTGCGCGCCGGGCTCGCCGTCGAGGCCGCCGAGCAGCAGGTCGACATCGCCGTCCAGCACGGCGGGCTGAGCCGGCGCGCCAAGCGGCTGATCGTCATGGACGTCGACTCCACGCTGATCCAGGGCGAGGTGATCGAGCTGCTCGCCGAGCACGCCGGCTGCCTCGACGAGGTCGCCAAGGTCACCGAGGCCGCGATGCGCGGCGAGCTGGACTTCGAGGGCTCCCTGCGCGAGCGGGTGGCGCTGCTCGCCGGGCTCGACGCGGCCGCGATCGACGACGTCCGCGACAAGCTGCGGCTCGCCGCCGGCGCCCGCACGATGGTCCGCACGCTGAAGCGCCTCGACTACAAGTTCGCGATCGTCTCCGGCGGCTTCACCCAGGTCACCGACGCCCTCGTCGACGACCTCGGCATCGACTACTCCGCCGCGAACACCCTGGAGATCGAGAACGGCAAGCTCACCGGCCGCGTCACCGGCCCGGTGATCGACCGGGCCGGCAAGGCCGCCGCGCTGCGGCGCTTCGCCGCCGAGGCGGGCATCCCGGTCAGCCAGACCGTCGCGATCGGCGACGGCGCCAACGACCTGGACATGCTCCAGGCCGCCGGGCTCGGCGTCGCCTACAACGCCAAGCCGGTCGTCCGCCAGGCCGCCGACACCGCCGTCAGCGTCCCCTACCTCGACACGATCGTCTTCCTCCTCGGCATCTCCCGCGAGGAGGTCGAGGCCGCCGACGCCGCCGATGCGGCGCAGGGCGTCTGAGCCCCGGCCTGGTGGAGCGGTACGAGCTCGAGACCTTTCTGGCCTTGGCCGAGGAGCTCCATTTCTCGCGGACGGCCGAACGCCTGCACGTCTCGCCGGGCCGGGTCAGCCAGACGATCAAGACGCTGGAGCGCCGCATCGGCGGCGCGCTGTTCGAGCGCAGCAGCCGCCGCGTGGCCCTCACCCCGGTCGGCCGGCGGCTCCGCGACGACCTGCTCCCCGCCTACCGGCAGATCCAGGAGGCCGTCGCCAGTGCGACAGCGGCCTACGAGGGCATCAGCGGTGTGCTGCGCGTCGGCTTCACCGCCCCCTGGTCCAGTGACCTCGTCCTGCGGGCCGCCGATGCCTTCTCCTCGCGTCATCCCCGCTGCTCCGTCGAACTGAAAGACGTGACGTACAACGCGGCCATCGCGACGCTCCGGGACAAGGACCTCGACCTGGTGGTCGCCGAGCCGCCCGTCGACGAGCCGGGCATCACCGTGGGCCCCGTCGTGTTCTCCGAGCGCCGCGCCCTCGTGGTGCCCGCCGCGCACCCCCTGGCGGCGCGGGAGACGGTGTCGCAGGAGGACTTCGCCGCCCTGCCGCTCATCACGGCGGCGGGGGTGTCCCAGGTGTGGCGCGACGCCTTCTTCCCGCGCCGCACGCCCCAGGGCCGCCGCATCGAGCAGGGCCCGAGCGCCGCCGGCTGGCAGGCGGTGCTCACGCTGGTGGGCGCGGGCAAAGGGGCCACGGTGGCCACCGTCAGGGCAGGGCACTACCACGCCCGGCCCGACATCGCGTACGTCCCGTTCGACGACGCGCCGCCCGTCGAGTACGCGCTGATGTGGCGGGACGCGGGCGAAACGGCCGGGGTCCAGGCCCTCGTCCGGACGATCCTCGAATTCGCTCCGCGTCCCGACGGCGGGTCCTGACGCCGTCCCGGCCGTGACGTTCCCCGGTATGGCCGTCTCAGGTCGGCTCGCCCCGCGGCAGCGTCAGCGTCGCACCCGCCGTCAGCACGAGCCCTGCCGCCGCGATCAGCATGCTCCAGCGCATGCCGGTCAGGAACGTGTCCGCGCCGGCCAGCAGGGCCCCGAAGACCGCCACCGCGATCGCTCCGCCGACCTGTCGGCCGGTGTTGAGCACGGCGGACGCGGTGCCCGCCCGGTCCGCGGGGACCGCGTCGAGCAGCATCGCCGTCAGCGCCGGCACCGTCAGCGCCCCGCCGAGGCCGACCGGCACCATCAGCGCCGCCACCGTCCACACGCCGGTGTGCGCGCCGACCGTGAGCAGCGCCACCAGCCCGGCCGTCCCGACCAGCTGACCCGCCACCATCGGCACCCGCGGGCCGAACCGCCCGGCCAGCCTCGCCGAGGCCAGGTTCACGACCGCGACCAGCGCCGTCATCGGAATGAACATCAGCCCCGCGTGCAGCGCGGACTGGCCGCGCTCCTGCTGCAGATAGAGGCTGAAGATGAACACCCCGCCGTAGTAGGCGGCGTTCAGCATGAAGCCGACCACCAAGGACACCGCGACCACCCGCGAGCGGAACAGCGGCAGCGGGAGCATCGGGTGCGCGCCCCTGGCCTGCGCGGCGAGGAAGGCGGCCGCCGCAACGGCGGCCACCAGCAGCGACACCACCACGAGCGGCCGCCCGAAGCCCTGGTCGCCGCCCTCGATCACGCCGTAGGTCAGCGCGCCCATCGCGACCACCGCCGTCACCTGCCCGACCGCGTCGAGACGCGCGGGCAGCCGCGGGGAGGCGGGCACGCGGGCGAGCAGGACGAGGGCCAGCAGGCCCGCGGGCAGGTTGACGAAGAAGATCCACCGCCAGCCCACCGACGCGGTGAGCGCCCCGCCGAGCACCGGCCCGGCCGCCACCGCGACCGCGCCGCCCACGGTCCAGACGGCGATCGCCCGCGCCCGCTTCGCCTGGTCGGGGAAGCCCTGCCGGACGAGGGCCAGCGACGCGGGCATCATCACCGCCGCCGCGGCCCCCTGCACCAGCCGCGCGGCCACCAGCACGCCGAGCCCGGGCGCGAACCCGCACGCGGCCGAGGACAGCGCGAACAGCACCAGCCCGCCCCCGTACGCCCGCTTGGCGCCGATCCGGTCGGACAGCCCGCCCGCAGAGAGCATCAGGGCGGCGAACATCAGCGTGTACCCGTCCACCACCCACTGCAGGCCGGACATGCCGCCGCCGAGGCTGCGGCCGATCTCGGGCAGTGCGACGGTGACGATCAACGCGTCCAGCGAGATGAGGAAGAAGCCCAGCAGTGCCGCGCCGAGCACCACGGGAGACCCGTCTTCCCGGGCCGGCGCCGGGACCACTGCTGGCTTGGGCGGGGATGTCATCGGGACTCTCCTCACGTGCCGTCAGCCTGCCGCCCGTGCGGGCAGGTCCTTGTTGCCGTCGCCCCAGGTCGCCTTCATCGCCACGGAGTCGATCAGCCATCGGCCGCCGGTCCGGGCCAGCTCCCAGCGGTAGTCGCCGCCGAGCGTCCAAAGCGGTGCCCCATAAGGCGTGGCGAGACGGTGCGTGGCCTGGAAGGACGCCGTGCAGACGGCCCGGTCCCCATCGACCTCCACCAGGTGGTTGGCGATCAGGTGCTGGGTGGCGTCGAAGCCGCCGAGCGTCGCCGCCCAGGCATCGACGATCTCCTGCGGCGTGAGCCGGGCCGGCTCGCCGCCGTTGAGGCTCGTGTAGTCCAGAAGGACGCTGTCGGCGAACAGGCCGCGCAGGAGCGCCCATTCACGGCGGTCGGCGTGCACGGCCATCCGGGTGCAGGTCTCCGCGATCTCGATCTTGGTCTCGGACGGGGACGGCACGGCGGCCTCAAGCGGGTCGGACATGGCGAGGTGGTCTCCTGTCGGGGCGATGTGCGGGGGGTGCGAGGGGCTCACAGCGTGCGGGCGAAGTGCTCGGCCGCCGCGTCCGCGGCGAAGCCGACCTGCGGTGCCTGGTCGTAGAAGTCGAACTGGACGCCCTCGGTCCACAGGAATTCCTTCGGCCCGGCGAGGGCCTCATGGAAGCGGCGGGCACCGTCCGGGATGGCCGCGTCCTCGCTGTGCACCAGCAGCACGGGCGCGGTCACCTTCGGCGCGAGCGCGACGGCGTCGAAGTCCAGCCAGCCGGTCCAGGCCATGACGGCGAACCGGTTGGGCCACTGCGGGATCCCGCCGCGCTCCGGGTTCAGGTAGAAGTCGATGTCGAAGGGCATGGCCGCGTCCGGGTCACTGCCGCTGACCACCGGCACGTAGGCGACCTCTCCGGTCTCCTCGTACCGGCGCCGGGCCTCGGCCGCCGCGGCCTTCTTCGCCTCGACGCCCTCCGGGCCGCCGTAGTTCTCCTCGCAGATGCGGCGGTCGTGCAGCCACGGCGCCACCAGGGCGAGCGACCGCACCCTCGGGTCCGCGGCGGCGTAGGCGCTCGCGTACATCGCGCCGGCGCACACGCCCAACGCGCCCAGTTGCCCGTCGCCCACCGCCGGATGCCCGGTCAGGAAGTCGGCCGCCGCACGCATGTCCCGGACCTTCAGCTCCGGCGACTCGCAGTCCCGCGGCCGGCCTTCGGACTCGCCGTATCCGGTGAAGTCGAACGACAGCGCCGCATAGCCGCGCCGGGCCAGCTCCTCGGCGTACCGGTCGGCCATCTGCTCCTTGACACTGGTCCAGGTCCCGGCGACGACGACGGCCGACACCGGGCCGGCCCCGCCGGCGGAGTCCGGCAGAAAGAGATGCCCGGCGAGCTCGGCCTCATCGCCGGCGAAACGGACGCGTTCAGGCAGGGGCATGGCAGGACTCCTTGGGCATGGGCGGGCACCGGGCGGCGTGGGACCGATCGACGGAAGGTGAGCTCGCGATGTCCGGCGTTGATCGCTCACCGGCCTCCACGCTGGCAGCGCGCGGAGCATCGAACAACGCCCGATGCGTAACACGAGGTTGAGCGGAGCTAAACGATCCCGCCGATCAGCGCGGCCGTCCCGGACGCCCGGGCCTGCGCGGACGCCCGGGCCTGCGCGGACGCCCGGGCCTGCGCGGGCCGGAACGATCACTCTGGGGGTTTCGGGGTAGGAGTGGCGTTGTGCGGTCCCCGCAACCCGCCGGGGCCGGCGGGACGAGTCGAGAAGGCGAGCCGGAGCGGTGCTGAAGCGCGCGCGGACGGCGTACGCCCAGATCAACGGGCAGACGGCGCCGTTCTACGGGCTGGCCGCGGCGCTCGCCATGGCGATCCCGCTGCTGGCCGGGTCACTGACCGGGCGCGCCGCGCAGGGCTCGATGATCGCGCTCGGCGCGTACCTGGTGGCGCTGCGGGCGCCGGAGGGGCCGTACGGGAACCGGGCGCGGGACCTGACGAGCGGCGTGCTGATGGTCGCGATCGGCTCCGCGGTCGGCGGGCTGCTGAGCGGGCACACCTGGCCGGCGGTCGTCGTGGTCCCGCCGCTGATCGCGCTCGGCGTCGCGGTGCCGCGGATCGGGTCGACGGCGGGCCTCGCGGTGCTGCTGAGCGCGATCCGGCCGCCGTCGGCGGACGTCATCGGGGTCGGCCTGCTGGAGCTGATCGGCGGGCTGCTCACCATGGGGCTGCTGCTCGTGCCGTGGCCGGTGCGGCGGCTCCGGCCGCTGCGGGAGGCCCTCGCCGAGGCCGCCGACCGGGTCGCCGAGGCGCTCGACGCCGTCGCGCAGGACGTCGCCGCGCCCGACCCGAGCCCGCTGGACGCCGTCGAGCTCACCAACCCCGACCTGCTCGCCGTCACCCGGATGCCCGACTGGGAGGAGCGGCGGCGCGCCGCGTCCGAGGCGCTCACCGACGCCCGCGCCACCTACGGGCTGTACCGGTCGGGACGGGGCCGCGGCGAGCCCACCCGGCCGGAACGGCTGATCGACGCGCTGGGCCGCGTCCTGCACGAGACGGTCACGCTGCAGGCCGTCCTGGAGGCCGCGAAGAACTACCCGCCGGACCGCGAGTGGACGCTGGAGACGCAGACCGCGGTGTCCGCGCTCGCGGCCCGGCTGCGGCTGCTGGCCGGCGCGATCGCCACCAACGGGGAGGCGCCGCTCGGCGGGGAGGAGTCCGCCGCCGTCCGCCGGATGGGGCGGCTCGCCGAGCAGATCCGGCGCGCCGGGCTGGCCGGCGACGAGGACCTCATCGCGGTGTCGCTGATCGGGCAGGTGCGGCGGTCCATCGACCGCATCGCCGGTGAGACGTCCTCGGCGCGCCGCGTCATCGCCGGGGGCCTGCGGATCGGGATCGGGCCGCCGCGGATGCCGGGCGCCCCGCACCCGAGGACGGCACTGGACCGGGCCCGGCGCGCCGTGCACACGCGCTCCCCGCTGTTCCGGCAGGTCACCCGGGTCTACGTGACGGCCGTGGTGTCGATGGCGCTGGCCGCCGGGCTGCACATCCCGCACGGCCACTGGCTGACGATCACCGCGATGCTGAGCCTGCGCGCGACCTACGGCGAGACCGTCGAGCGGCTGATGCAGCGCGTCGGCGGCACCGCCGCCGGGTCGGTGGTCGCCGCGGTCGTGCTGACGCTGGCGCCGGTCCAGCCGGTCGTCGCGGTGATCGTCTTCGTGTTCGCGCTGGCCGGGTTCGCGCTGCGTCCGATCAACTTCACCTACTGGGGGCTGTTCGGCACGCCGCTGGCGATGATGCTGCTCGACTTCTCCGCGCCCGCCGACTGGCGCGTCGCCGGAGAGCGGATCGGGCTGGTCGCCGGCGGGACGGTGCTGTCGTTCCTCGCCGTCCGGCTGCTGTGGCCCGCCGGGCACCTGGAGCGGCTGCCCGTGCAGCTTGGCCGGATGCTGTCGGTGCACGCTGACATCGTCCGGGCGGCGGCGGACGTAGCGGGCGGCGAGCAGGTCCGGCTGCCGCAGGAGAAGGTCGTCACCGCGGAGCGGTCCGCGGAGGCGGTCGCCGAGACCGGGGACCGCCTCGGGCACGAGCGGGTGCCCGACACCGAGCTGATCAGGCGGCTGCGCGACGCGGTCCGCGCCGCGCACCGCGTCCGCGACCACCTCATCGCGGTCGCGCGGGTGACCCGGGAGGAGGCCGTCGACGCCGGGCCGGTTCCGGAGATCCTGGACCGGCTCGCCGACCAGCTTGAAGAGGCCGCCGCCATGCTGGAGGACCCGGCGGACGCCGAGGACCTGAAGGCCCGCTCGCCCGCCGAGGAGCTGGAGGAGGAGCTCGCCGACCTCGACTCCTACCTGGAGAAGCTCACCAAGCGGCGCCGCGCCGAGATCAAGTCGGGCGTCGGGCGGGAGGAGTTCACCCCGCTGCGGCACGCGCTGCTGCAGGTGTCCGGGACCCGCTACACGATCAGGTCGCTGCGCCGCGACACCGGCCGCGTCATCAACGCCTCCCTGGCGGCGGCCGGGCAGAGCTCGTGACCGGACGCGGGACCGCTCAGTCCTTCGGGGTGCGGAAGGCGGCCAGGGTGCCGAGGCCCGGCCGGACGTCCGCCCACGGCCCCGGCAGGTCGACGACCGCAAGCGCGCACGTGGGGAACTGCTCCGGCGCCCGCCCGGTCAGGTCGTGGACGAACTGGTGCACCGACGGGTTGTGCCCGACCAGCAGGAGCGTCCCGACGCCGTCCGCCGTCTCGGCGACGAGGGACATCAGCACGCCGGGGTCGTTGTCGTAGATCCCGCCCTCGAAGGCGGTGTCGGCCCGCACCGCGAGCAGGCCGAGCGTCTCGCGCGTGCGCGCGGCGGGGGAGCACAGCACCCGCCCGGGGACGAGCCCCTCGGCGCGCAGCCACTCGCCGGCCGCGGCGGCGTCGCGCCGCCCGCGGTCGTTGAGGGTCCGTTCGATGTCGGGCGTCCCGAATCCCGCGACGGCCTTGGCGTGGCGGAGCACGATGAGCGTCGGCATGCCCGCCACCTTAGTGCGGCATCCGAACGAGCTGCGCCCCGTCGCACCAGCTCACGCCGCGTGCCCGGCGCACGCCGTGTGGTGGGTCACGGCGCGACGAGCGCCGCCAGCCCCCACAGCAGGAGCAGGATGCCGAGCATCCCGCAGAGCACCAGCGCGAACCCCTTGCCCCCGGACAAGGCCGGCTTGTCGCCGCTCGCCACAGCGCCTCCCGTTTCCACTCCCGATTTCCCGCGTACAGCGTACGACCGGTCCCGCGTGCTCCGGACACCACCCGGGGTGAACGCGAAAGGGGCCGGTGGCGCGATGCCACCGGCCCCTCGGATTCCGCAGGGTCAGGACGCCCCGGCGGGGGACTCGTCGGCCTTCCCGGAGGTCGCCGCGCCGTTCGCCTCGGCGCCGACCGCGGCCCCCTCGGGCCCGGTGGCCTCCTGCTCGGGAGCGCCGGCCTGCTCGGGCGCCGTGGCCTCGATCGCGCCGCCCTCGGGCTCGTCGCCCTTGACGGCGGGCGGGGCGGGCGGAGCGGCCGCCGCGTCGCCGCCCGCATCGACCGACGGGGCGATCGGGTCGGCGCGGCGCTTGGAGACGACGATCGCCGCGACGACGATGCCGACCGCCACGACCGTCACGCCGATCCGCAGCGCGTAGTTGTCGGCGTAGGTCACGACCGCGTCCGCGATCAGCAGCGCGACCAGGTTCATCACCTTGATCAGCGGGTTGATCGCGGGGCCGGCGGTGTCCTTGAACGGGTCGCCGACCGTGTCGCCGATGACCGTCGCCTCGTGCGCCGGGCTGCCCTTGCCGCCGAGGAAGCCCTCCTCGACGACCTTCTTGGCGTTGTCCCAGGCGCCGCCGGCGTTCGCCAGGAACACCGCCATCAGCACCCCCGCCGCGATCGCGCCGCCCAGGAACGCGCCGAGCGGCGCGTACCCGAGCCCGAAGCCGACCGCGATCGGCGTCAGGATCGCCAGCAGTCCGGGGGTGGCGAGCTCGCGCTGCGCGTCCCGGGTGCAGATGTCCACGACCCGGTCGTAGTCCGGCTTCTCGGTGTAGTCCATGATCCCGGGCTTGGTGCGGAACTGCTCGCGCACCTCCACCACGACGCGTCCGGCCGCCCGGCCCACCGCCATGATCGCCAGGCCGGAGAACAGGAACACCACGGCCGCGCCGATGATCAGCCCGATCAGCACGTTCGGGTTGTCGATCGACAGGTTGATGCCGTGGTTGAACTGCGACCCGATCGCGTCCTTGGCGCTCTTGGACGCGTCCGCGAGGGCGGAGTTGACCGCCGTCCCGAACGAGCCGAACAGCGCGGTCGCCGCGAGCACCGCCGTCGCGATCGCGATGCCCTTGGTGATCGCCTTGGTCGTGTTGCCGACACCGTCCAGCCGCTCCAGGACCTTCGCGGCCTCGCCCTGGACGTCGCCGGACATCTCCGCGATGCCCTGGGCGTTGTCGGAGACGGGCCCGAAGGTGTCCATGGACACGATCACGCCGACGGTGGTGAGCAGCCCGGTGCCGGCCATCGCCACCGCGAACAGCGCGACGGTGGTGTTGCCGAAGCCGAGCAGGAACGCGCCGTAGACCGCCGCGGCGATGACGAGCGCGGTGTAGACGGCCGACTCCAGGCCCAGCGAGATGCCGGACAGGATGACGGTCGCCGGACCCGTCCGGGAGCTTTCGGTGACCTCGCGCACGGGCTTGCGGTTGGTCTCGGTGAAGTAGCCGGTCAGCAGCTGGATCGCGCTCGCCAGCACGATGCCGATGATCACCGAGCCGAGCGCCACCCAGCGCGGGTCGGCGTCCACGTTGTGGATGCCGCCGTCCAGGTCGGCGAAAGACGAGGGCAGGTAGGCGAACGCGGCGATCGCCACGAGCACCGCGGAGATGATCGCGGAGACGAAGAAGCCGCGGTTGATCGCCGTCATCCCGGACCGGTCGCCGTCGCGCGGCATCACCGCGAAGATGCCGATCACCGCAGTGATGACGCCGATCATCGGCACCAGCAGCGGGAACACCAGGCCCTGCGTGCCGAACGCCGCGGTGCCCAGGATGAGCGCGGCGACCAGCATCACCGAGTACGACTCGAACAGGTCCGCGGCCATGCCGGCGCAGTCGCCGACGTTGTCGCCCACGTTGTCGGCGATCGTCGCCGCGTTGCGCGGGTCGTCCTCCGGGATGCCCTGCTCGACCTTGCCGACCAGGTCGGCGCCGACGTCGGCGGCCTTGGTGAAGATGCCGCCGCCGACCCGCATGAACATCGCGAGCAGCGCGGCGCCGAAGCCGAAGCCCTCCAGCACCTTCGGCGCGTCGCCCTGGTAGGCCAGCACGACGATCGCCGCGCCGAACAGGCCGAGGCCGACGGTGAACATGCCGGCGACGCCGCCGGTGCGGAACGCGATCCGCATCGCGGTCTTCTCGCCGCCCTCCTCGCGGGCGGCCGCCGCGACCCGGACGTTGCCGCGGACCGCGAGCCACATGCCGGTGAAGCCGGTGACGGCGGAGAACACCGCCCCGATGACGAAGAACACCGACCGCCCGATGCGTTCGCTCCAGGAGTCGGCGGGCAGGAGCAGCAGCACCAGCGGAATGAGCACCACGAAGACGCCGACCGTGCGGAACTGGCGTTTCAGGTAGGCGCTCGCGCCGACCTGGACCGCGTGCGCGATCTCCTGCATCTTCTCGGTGCCCTGACCCGCGGCCAGTACATCGCGTACCAGGCCCGCGGCGACGGCCAGTGCCAGCAACGCGACCACGGCGACGACGACGACCAGTGACAGGTCGCCGCCGCCGAGATCCACGTCCGCTGCTGCAGTGGCCGGGCTTGACAGGGAAAGCCCAGACATCCGTCCTCCTCGACAGGGGTGTTGCGACTCGACCGTCAAAAGACGATCTTTACCGCCTACCCCGCGAGTCCTGATTTCGAACGCCTCGCACGGCAGCGCGGGTGCCGGGAGTCTACGCAGGCGAACGGCGAATGAGAAGGCCGCCAGACCCTTAATGAGGATGTCATGGAAAAGCAATCCGCATTACGCCGTAATTTGACCTTTGAACCTGGTCGTCAGCTATTTCCGCAGGTCGGTCCCGGTAAGCACGGTCTTACCCCGCGGCCACCTTGACAGGGTCGCGGCAGGCATCGTCGGACGGCACCGGGTACGGCGTCCGGTAATTAAGCTAGGCATTAACACGGAATATGTCCAGACCCAAATCCGGCATTCCAAGATCATTCCCCGGAGAGAATCTCACACGCCCTCGCCCCCTCCGTCCCAGGGGCCCCACAAACCCCGGAACTGCGGTGGCCGCCGCCCAGCAAACCGAACCCACACCCGCCCCCGGCAAACGCAAACGCCGCCCGAGCGCCTCGACCGTCCAACGCCGCCCCGACTCCCCATGAACGGCCCGCAGAGCCCGCGAGATGCCCGTGTACGCCGGCGCCGCGGCCCAGTCGTCCGGCGCGTCCGCCTCGTCCAGGCAGCCCCGCAGGACGGAGAACAGCAGCACATCGGTCACCGGCGGAACAAGCCGGCAGGAGCCCTCCAGGATCACGTGGAACCCGGCGGGCAGAGCCGCAGCGCCCAGGTGCCCGCGCGTCAGCGCGCGTCCTCGTGGACGCCGCGGGAGGGCGGCCGGGTCCCCTCGCGGGCGGCGGGCTCGGCGCGCGGTCGCTGTGCGTACTGCGGCCGGGCGGCCTCCTCGACACCGCCGTGGAGCGTGAGAGCACCGCCCCCGCGGCCGCTGCTACGGGCGGGCGCCGCTTCACCGGCATCACGGTCGAGCCCGACCACACGGCCCTCGAAGCGTTGAAGGCCCTTCACGGAGGCCGCGAAGGCGCACGGGCTCGTCGAGTCGGGGCGCGCTCCCTGGCTGTGGCGCGGGTCGGGTACGGCGAAGGCCCCGCCGGAGCGGGGCCTTCGCCTGCGGTCTGGGGGACGGGCCGGTCAGTGCGCCTCGAGGGGACCCCGACCCGGCTATGCCGGGCTCAGATGGTCGCCTCCGCCTCTGCCGGCCAGCTCATCCGGATCTGGACGCCCTTCGGCGTGGTCGCGATCTCCACGTCGTCGGCGAGGCCGGCGATGACGGCCAGCCCGAGCTCGGCGGTGCCCTCGCCGAGCCCGAACTCCAGATCGTCCTCGTCCGGGGGAGCCGGTGGTCCGCCCGCCGCGTCGTCCCCGGGAACGGTGTCGCTCACGGTGACCTCGAAGCGGCGGCCGGCGCCGGTCAGCTCGAGCCGGACCGGTTCGTCCGGGCAGTGCAGGCGGTGCGCCTCCACGGCCCGCGAGCACGCCTCGCCCACCGCCAGCCGGACCTCGTCGAGCAGCGCCTCGGCGACGCCGCTGCGGCGGGCCACGGCGGTCACGATCAGGCGGGCGGTCCGGACATGGACGGGCAGCGCACTGAAGGACAGTTCAACGGTCGCCATCGTGGTGTCAGGCCGCCTATTTCGCGCCCTTGCGCTTCTCCTCGGCCTCCGCGATCGAGTCGTGGATGCCGAAGACCTTGGTCAGCCCCGTGATCCGGAAGATCTTGAGGATGCGCTCCTGGGTGCAGACGAGCTCCAGCGAGCCGTCGTGCGCGCGGACCCGCTTCAGCCCGCCGACCAGGACGCCGAGGCCGGTCGAGTCCAGGAACTCGACCTTCTCCATGTCCACGAGCAGGTGGAACTTGCCCTTGTTGACCAGGTCGATGAGCTTCTCGCGAAGCTTCGGCGCCGTGTAGACGTCGATCTCGCCCTCCACGTTGATGACGGTGAGGCCATCGTCGGTGGTGTAGTCGTTCACCTTCAGGTCCACAAATCCTCCAGCGCCGTGCAGCACAATCCGATCCCGCCCTCCGGGCTCCGCGGCGGCGGCCCGGGCGGCGAGACATCGCCGTGATTCAACCACGCTCCGGCGCGGCGCACGCACGTTATCGACCAGTCGGGCGAAAGTTCGCGCCGTCCCGTCTGACCTGCTGATCCACAGATGAGCACAGGGGGAGCGGGCCCACCGGCGCCGGGGCGTTCCCGTAGTTTTGCCCCGGCTGGCAAACTGAAAACCTGATGGCCGCCCAAAGATCTTCAACCCCTCTCGACCGGCTGCTCGCCGACCCGTCCCGGCGGGACCGCATCACCCATGTGGAGCGCGTTCCCGCACGTGAGGGCCGCCGCGCGCCGTGGCCGGCGTGGTCGCCCCCGCTGCTGGTGGACCGGCTGGCCGCCGCCGGCATCGAAGCGCCGTGGGAGCACCAGGCGGCCGCGGCGGAGCACGCCCGCGCCGGCCGGTCTGTGATCATCGCCACAGGCACCGCGTCCGGAAAGTCCCTCGCCTACCTGCTGCCCGCCATCGAGGCGATCTATGCGGGCGAGGAGGACCACCACCGCGAGGGGACGGTCCTCTACCTGTCGCCGACCAAGGCGCTCGCCGCCGACCAGCTCCGCGCGCTGCGGGCGCTGCGCCTCACCCGGGTCCGCGCCGCGACCTACGACGGCGACACCCCCCGGGACGAGCGTTCCTGGGTCCGCCAGCATGCCAACTATGTGCTGACGAATCCCGACATGCTGCACCGGTCGATCCTGCCCGGGCACTCCCGGTGGTCGTCGTTCCTGCGCCGGCTCCGCTATGTCGTCGTGGACGAGGCGCACGGATACCGAGGGGTCTTCGGCTCGCACGTCGCGCACGTCCTGCGCCGCCTCCGCCGCGTCTGCGCCCGCTACCACGCCTCGCCCACCTTCATCCTGGCGTCCGCCACCACGTCCGAACCGGCGTCCACCGCGTCCCGCCTCACCGGCCTCGACGTCGTCGCCGTGGACTCCGACGCCTCCCCCCGCGGACCCGCCACCTTCGCGCTCTGGGAACCGCCCCTCACCGAACTGCGCGGCGAGCAGGGCGCGCCGGTACGCCGCACCGCCACCGCCGAGGCCGGTGATCTCCTTGCCGACCTCGTCGTCGAAGGTGTCCAGACCCTGGCGTTCGTCCGGTCGCGGCGCGGCGCCGAATCCGTTGCGCTCGGCGCGAAACGGGCCCTGCACGAGGTGGCCCCCGCCCTCGCCGACCAGGTCGCCGCCTATCGCGCCGGCTATCTGCCCGAGGAGCGCCGCGCTCTCGAAGCCGCGCTCCGCTCCCGCTCCATCGTGGGCCTGGCCAGCACCAACGCCCTCGAACTCGGGGTGGACGTGTCCGGGCTCGACGCCGTCCTCGTCTGCGGCTGGCCGGGCACCCGCGCGTCCCTCTGGCAGCAGGCCGGACGCGCCGGACGGTCCGGGCAGGCCGCCCTGTCCGTCCTCGTCGCCCGCGACGACCCCCTCGACACCTTCCTCGTTCACCACCCCGAGGCGATCTTCGGGACGCCCGTCGAGGCCACCGTCCTCGACCCCGACAACCCCTACGTCCTCGAACCGCACCTGTGCGCCGCCGCGTCCGAGATTCCCCTCACTGAGGACGACGCCGCGCTGTTCGGGCCGTCCACCGCCGACCTGCTGCCCGACCTCGTCCGCCGCGGTTTCCTGCGCCGCCGCCCCGCCGGCTGGTTCTGGACGCGCCGCGACAAGGCCTGCGACCTCGCCGACATCCGCGGCGCCGGCGGCGCGCCCGTCCAGGTCGTCGAAGCCGCCACCGGACGCCTCCTCGGCACCGTCGACGAGGCGTCCGCGCACACCACCGTCCACGACGGCGCCATCTACATCCACCAGGGCGACTCGTTCGTCGTCCAGACCCTCGACCTGGACGACTCCGTCGCCCTCGTCGAGGCCGCCGACCCCGACTACTCCACCACCGCCCGCGACGTCACCGACATCACCATCGCCGAACGGCTCCGCTCCACCTCATGGGGCGACGCGACCCTCTGCTACGGCACCGTGGACGTCACCAGCCAGGTCGTCGCCTACCAGATGCGCCGCGTCCAGACCGGCGAGATGCTCGGCGAGAAGCCCCTCGACCTGCCGCCCCGCACCCTGCGCACCCGCGCCGTGTGGTGGACGCTGTCCGAATCACAGGTGGAGGGGCTCGGCGACCTCGACCTCGCGGGCGCCGCGCACGCCGCCGAGCACGCCTCGATCGGCCTGCTCCCCCTCTACGCCACCTGCGACCGCTGGGACATCGGCGGCGTGTCCACCGCCGTCCACCCCGACACCGGGCTGCTCACCGTCTTCGTCTACGACGGCCACGAGGGCGGCGCGGGCTTCGCCGAACGCGGCTACGCCGACGCGTCCGCCTGGCTGCGCGCGACCCGCGACGCGATCGCGTCCTGCGAATGCGAGTCGGGGTGCCCGTCCTGCATCCAGTCCCCCAAGTGCGGCAACGGCAACGAACCGCTCGACAAGCAGGGCGCCCTGACCCTCCTGGCCGTCCTGCTGGAGGCGGCCCCCTAGTTCGGGGCGACGCGCTGGGCGGGAACGGGCGGCGGGTCGTCGAGGCCGCGCCGGGCCTGCGCCAGCGCCTGCTGCAGCTTGCGGCGCTCCATCTCCAGCGTCTGCAGCGACTCCTCGTGCTCCTCCCGCAGATCCCTCAACTCCCTGCGCATGCCCATCGTGCGCCGGAACCCCAGCGCGGCGACCCCGGCGCCCGCCATGAAGACGATGGCGACGACGGCGCCGGCCAGGAACAGGTGCCACTCCTGCGTGACGCCGGGCACCTCGTGCCCGAAGGCGGTCACGTGCACCTCGCCGGTGTTGCCCAGGATGACGGCCACACCCGCGACGATGGCGGCGAGCGTGACGACCAACCCCAAGATGATCATGCGGAGGGTCTCCTCTCCCGTGCCGGGGAAACTGGCAAGGCAGCCTAGACCCCCACCAAACCAGTCGCCACCCCCACAAACCCCAGACACCCCAGAAGAGCACGCCGGCCCGGGCGCCGCGCGGTACGCGACGCAGCCGGCCGCGACGCCCGCCATGCAACTCCTCGCCAGAGCGCCCGGCCGGCACGCAAGGCGGTCAGTCCACCGCCTCACCGGCCACCGGCGCGATCGGCTACCTGCGGCGGCGGCCTCGGCCGCAGCCGTGCAGCTCGACGGACGCCGGCGTCCCGTTGCACTACATACACGCTCGGAGCACCGGCCACGTCGCCCACGTCGGGGCAGGGGCGCCTATTTGCGCCGTCGAGTTTGGTTGATGGCCGGAGCACTGAACACGTCACCCACGTCGAGGCGTGGTCGCCGCCTTCCGGCGACGATCCGGGCCAGGGCAATCCCCCTGGTGAACACAGCGAGAAACGAAAAGCCCCGTGAACACGCCGCGCACGGCGTTCCTCGGTGACCAGGGCAGCGCGCCAACACCGGCACCAGGACACGGCGCCGAGCTACCGCGCCGCCCACTTACCGCGGCCATCACCGCGGCGTCGAGTTACCGCGGCGTCGAGTTACCGCGGCGACCGCGGCCGACGACCCTCGCCAGAGTGCTCGGCCCGTGCCCGACCGGGGCGCACGGCGGTCAAGACCCCAGCCTCACCAGCCGCCGGCTCGTTCGCCTACTTGCGGCGGCGGCCTCGGGTGGTGGAGCGGTGCTTGGTCGCGGACTTGGCGGACGCCGGCCTGCCGATCTGGACGTCCACGCCGCCGCGGGGCTTGCCGACGGTGGCCGGACGCCGGCCGGTCCGGCTCTTCGGCTTCGCCTTCTTCGCCGGGCCGATCACCATCGTGTCGCCGGCGTTCGCGCCCTTGCCTGCCGGCTTCACCGGGCCCGTCTTCGCGATGGCCTCCGCGCGTGCGATCTGGGCGCGCGCGTTCTTGACCCGCCTGCGTCCGGTTCCGCCGCGTGCGATCCGGGCCGCGGTGCCGAGGCTGCTCGCTCCCACCTGGGCGACCCGCAGCCGCCGCGTCCACATGCCGAGGTGGGCCGCGACGATCAGCAGGATCAGCGCGATCCCGACGCTCTTGCCCCACTGCAGCCGGTCGGTCGACGCGACGTTCACCGCCTTCGGCGCGTCCGTCGCGATCTTGGGCGCGGGGTAGGTGAAGCCCGGCGTCGCGCCGTCCGGCTGGACGGACGGCAGCGTGACCGGCGACTCGTTGTTGAACGGCGTCAGCGGGGTGGACGTGCTCGGCGCGGACGTACCGGACGGCAGCGACGGCGCGCTGCCGGAGGGCAGGCTTCCGGTGCCGCTCCCCGCCACGGCGCTGGCCGACGACGTGGACGAGTACAGCGAACCGCCCGTGCCGGTGGATCGCCTGGCCCGCACGCCAACAGAGACCGTTCCGCTCGACTTCGTCAGCGACAGGCTGGCGCTGCACTCCGTGCCGGAGCAGAGCGAGGCCAAGGACCCGGACTTGGAGCCGACACCGGAACCCGAGAGGGCGTAGCCGAGGAGGTCGTCCTCATAGCCACGGTTCCACTTCACCACCGCCTTGCCGCCCGACACGCTCGCGGACACACCGGTCGGCGCAGCGGGAGCGATCCGCACGGTGAAGGTGTTGGAGTCGTAGACCTGGTTGGTGATCGAGCCCTTGAGGTAGGCCTTGTACTTGCCGTTGCGGCGCAGCTCGAGCGGGGCCGAAAGGTCGCCCGCCCAGCTGCTCTCCTTGAGGAAGGTGTCGCCGATCCCGGGACCGTCGACGCGCAGCTGCATCTTGAGCGCGAAGTCGTAGTGCGCCTTAATCGTCACACTCGACCCGCTGCTGATGACCGCGCCGTTCGCCGGGCTGATCACGGCCGTCGTGGCGGCGCCCGCAGGCGCCGCACCGAGGACCGGGATGCTCATCGCAAGGGGCGCCGCAAGCGCGACTGCACCGATCCTGCGAATGATGGTCACGGCCTCAATCCCTTCGACAGCGTCCTGCATCTCCACCCGCCGAGAACGACGCTCGCGGGGCGCACTGTGCCGAGTGATGACTATGGGCTCAGGGCAGCGTAACGTACCGCACGGTAGGAAAAGTCACAGGAAGGTGACAAAGCGGTAGCAGGAACCGGCCCCACCTCAGCCACCTCCCTATTGACATTCAGTGCAACGAGTCGCACCGCGTCAGGTTACGCCGTCCCGCCCCGCGGGGCCAGCCCGGGCCTTGGACTCGACACGGAGGGCACCGCCCCCGACCGGCGCTCGCAGCGCGACCGTCACGGAGACATCGACGATCTCTCCGTGCACCACGCACCCCGCCATCCGCGCACCGGACCGGCGCGCGATCTCCCGCGCCACCCTGCACGCGGCGGCGGGCCCGTCGGCCACGCGCGCCGCTCCCGCCAGCGCGGCGAGGTCCGCGGCGGCATCGCCCCGATGCCGTGCCGCCCGCACTCCGCCCACCCCCACGGCCACCACGCCGCCGACCCAGATGACGGCCATGAAGGCCACCACCCAGACCGTCCCCGAACCCCGATCGCTCCGCCATCCCCGGCGCCACCGCCCCCAACGCCCCTCGCACATCCGCACCTCACCTCCCTCCGATTTGCCCTCGCCCACCCGACGGCCCATGTCCGCCTGCTCCTTCCTGCCGCCGTTCCCGTGCGCTTTCCACAGGGCACTTCCCGTGTCGTCCGGTCGGCGCTCGTGGCCCGGCCTGTCAGCCGTTGCTCGCGGCGCCTGGTTCCGTTGCGGCGGCGACGTGGGCGTGGACCGTCAGGGCCGGGAGCCGGGACGCCGCCGGAGCTTCGACAGGCGCGGAGACATCGACCTGCACGGTCGCGGCGTCGCGCTGGACCTTCACGATCGCGCCGGCCGGTACCGCCTTGACCACCAGCTCCCGCACGGCGGTGAGGGACTCTCCTCGTGCCGCCGCCCGGGCACCGGTCCGCGCGGCGTCGGTGCAGGTGAGCTGGGCCGACGCGACCGCCACGCCCCACAGTGCGATGGCCGTGACCAGCACCAGGCTCGGCAGTGCTACCGCGATCTCGGCCGTCACCATGCCCCGGTCTCCGCTCAGCCGGCCTGTTGCAGGGCCTTCTTGATGATTCCGGTGAGCATCGTGTGCACCTCCGGACTCTGGACGATCTTGAAAAGCAGGGCCGCGAACGCCGCGGCGGCAATGGTGCCGACGGCGTATTCGGCGGTCGACATCCCGCGGTCTCCGGAAAGGGCGCGCCATCTCCGCACCACCATCTGTATCGCCCGCATGGGGCCTCCTCGTTCTCCTCGTGGACGCCCGATCGCGTCCATTCCCAGGCTCGGGCGCACCGCGTCCGACCACCAGGCGAACCGCGTTCTGTGGATAACTCCGCTGGCGGATCACCGCCCGCGCCCTACAGGGCCGCTCTTCGTCCTGGCCCTAAGGGCCAAGATGGCGACCGACCCCATCCGGCAGACTTGCGCGCGACGCTTCGCCCATGAGCGCGGAGATCGACGTGAACGCCTGGGCCGACCGCTCCGGCGAGCGTGGATGGGCAAGGACGACGAGGGCCATCGTGGACCTGTTCACACCCGATGCCGCCTACCGGTCGACCCGCTGGCCGATCCCCACGTCAGCCGCGTCTTCGTCGCCGCGTACTGGCGGAAGGTGACCCGGACGCAGGAGGACTTCGACCTTCGGTTCGGCGTGCCCGTCTTGCCGGACTGTCGCGCGACGGTGGAGTGATGGGTGACTATGCGCGACGACGACTGGTACCCGGCCCAAAAAGCCCGCCCGAAGGCGTGACCTTGCCGGGTTGTGGTCCTGGCCTTCACGCCCGACGGCCGGTGCGCTGCACTGCGCAAGCACTACAACCCAGGCTTCGGACCCCTTCAGGCCGCACCGGACGGCTGGGGCGGTGGAAGCCGCCGGATGCGGCCGACCGCGGCGCGTTCACCTCTACATGGCCCGGCACTTGGTAGTCGTACGCACGCTGACAGCACGGGGCACTACGGCAGGAGGATCGTCGATGCGATTCCGGCGATCGCAGGGACCACTCCGAGCAGGACGAACGCGGGCAGGAAGCACAGCCCGAGCGGAGCGAGCACGCGGATGCCCGCGGCCCGGGCGCGTTCGGCCGCCGCCGTGCGGGCGACCCGCCGCTGGTCGCGGGCGAGACGTCCGAGGGACGGGGCCAGGGCCGCACCGCTGGAGACGGCGCGAACGGCCGTGCGGGCCAGCGGCGCCAGGCTCGGCTCTGCGGTGAGCGCGAGCCACGCCTCCACCGGATCGGCACCGAGGCGGATCTGGACGGCCACACCCCGCAACTCGTCCCCGAGGGGACCGGCCACTGCGTCCGCGACCGCTTCGACCGCGTTATGCCATGGAGCGCCGCCGCGCAGGCACGCGGCCAGAAGGTCCACCGCGACCGGAAGGTCCGCGATGAGACGGGCCCGGCGCCGCCTTCGATCGGCGTTACCGAGTCGGCCGAAGGAGTACCACACGGCCGCTGCGACCACGGCACCGATCACCCCGCCGACGAGGCCGCCGAAGATCACCCAACACATGACGCCGGCCAGCAGGGACGCACCCCGCCGGAGCACCTTCTCGCGCCGTCCGCTCTCCGCTTCTCCTTGGCCGCGCTCACCCGCCCGTCCGGCGGTCCGCTTGTGCAGAGGAGGGGCGCCACCCGAGTGGAATTGCCGATCAAGTGCACGACCGGGGCTCGTGTCGTGGAGCGGATGCACGGCCTCGGCCGACTGCAGGGCCTCTCGCCGGTCCGCTCGAAGTCGGGCCGGGTGTCCGCGTGGCGCGGCATGCCTCGGTGATGCCTTGGAGAACTGGTCGTCCAGCCTACGTCCGGCCGGGTTCGCGCCCTTCGGCAAGAGAAAGGCCGCCACTGCCGCGCAGAGCACCGCCATTGACGTCACCATCATTCCTCCATGTCTCTTCGGGGCCCCTTCAGCCCGTCGTCGCCGTCCCTGGTGGCGCAACTCCCCCGCGCCCCGCCTGCATGGCCGGGAGAGACCGCCGCCCGTGTTAGCCCAGGTAGGGCCGACGGCTCAGCCCGCCGGCTTCCGCGCCGCTCCCTGACGCACCGCGGGAACCTTCGGAGCAGCCCGCTTGGTTTCCGCGCCGCGCCGGACGAGCCGCGGGCCCGCCTCCCCTCAAGCAACAGCTGGCGGGGCGGCCTGCCACCTTCTGCGGCGTGCCGGAACGCACCGCAGGGCCGCCTTCCCCATAGCAACAGCCAGCCGGGCGGCCTGCCGCCTTCCAGCGGGGCATCGGGACGGGACCCGTAGTCCGCAGCTCCGACCGGCGCGAGCAGCGAGGCACCTTGCCGATTCCGAGCCGCGTCAGGACGAACCCGCAAGCCCGTGCTCGGCCAAGTGCCGCCGCTGAGAGGGCCGCTGGTTTCCGCCCCAGGACGGGACAGACCGCTGTCCCGTCCCCGTCAAGCAACCGCCAGCTCGGCGGCCCGCCGCTCTGCACGGCGCGCCGGGATGGGCTCCGTATTCCTAAGCGGCGAGGCGGCCTGCCGCTTCCGGGACGGCCCCAAGCCAGTGCTCTGTCAAGGCGCCGGGTGCCACGTTGCATCGGGTCGGGACGGGAGGCCCGTGCGCCGTCACATCTGATGGCGCGGCCTTGTCGGATTCAGGGGCACGCTGGACGGGCCGCAGGCCCGTCTGCCGCCGAGGGGGCTGTGGGGCTGGTTTCCGCCTTGCGTGCTGGTTCGGACGGGTGTCGCGGGGTTTTGTTGTCAAAGGTGGGCGAGGCCGGGCGGTGGGTCGGATGCCGCCTGGTGGGTCGGGTTGCCGCCTTGCGTACTGGGTCGGGCGGGTGTCGGGGACTGTGTTGTCAAAGGTGGGGTGGGCAGTTTTCGCCTTGCGTGCTGAGTTGGGGCGGGTGTCGCGGGCTGCGTCTGTCGGGGCGGTCGGTTCATTGGGCTCGTGGGTTTGGTGAGGTCGGTCAGGTTGGGGTCTTGGCGGATTCGGCTAGGCGGTGGGTCCAGTAGAGGCCGGTCGCGTTGAGGGCGATGCCGGTGCTGAGACAGGCCAGCCCGGGGAGAGAGCCGCAGAGGAAGGCGAGGGGGTGGGCGCCCAGGGCGGCGGCCATGCCGGTGCCGAGCAGTGGCAGCGCGGCGAGCAGGCGCGCGGTCGCGCGGGGGCCGGCGAGTTGGACCGCGACGTCCTGGCGTTGGGCCTCTTCGTCGCGGAGCGCGGCGGCCAGACCGTCCAGGACGGTGGCGAGGGTGCCGCCGCGTTCGCTGCCGATGCGCCAGCAGGCCGCGAGGAGGCGCAGGCCCTCGGCGCCCGGCTTGCTCGCCAGGTCGGCGAGATGGGCGGGGAACGACGGGGGCGCCCGCTTCGGGTCGAGGATTTCCGCGGACACGTGCGGGTCGAGGACGGCGGCGGACAGCGCGAACGCCTCCTCCGGCGTCCGACCGGCGGTCAGTTCCGCGGCCATCCCGTCGCAGAGTTCGATGACCGAGGTGCGGCGGCGGCCAGGACGGCCCCTGCGCTCCTTGATCGCCTCGACGCGGGACCTGAGGGCGGGAAGTGGACCGCCGGGTGCAGGTTCGGGGCCGAGGAGGCGGTCCAGCCGACGGCCGGCGGTGGACGGCCCGAGCAGCAGCCAGGCGGAGGCGGCGCAGCAAAGGGCGGCGGGCGCAATGACGTCGATCATGGCGCCCACCGGTTCTGGAGCCGGGCCGCGAGGGCGCCGGCCCCCTCGGCAGCGATCATCCGTCCGGTCGTGGTGAAGGTGACCGCGGGCAGCACGCCGACCAGGCCGTCTGCGGCGCGGCGCAGCAAGCAGACCTCGGCGACGCGGCGGCGCCCGCCGCCCGGTTCGCGGACGAGGTGGACGACCACGTCGAGGGCGGCGGCGAGCTGGCTGTGGACCGCCTCGCGGGACAGGCCTGCCGCGCAGGCCAGTGCCTCCAGGCGCGCCGGGACGTCCGCGGCGGCGTTCGCATGCAGGGTGCCGCAGCCGCCTTCATGTCCCGTGTTGAGGGCTTGGAGCAAAACGACGACTTCCGGGCCTCTGACCTCGCCGACGACGAGGCGGTCGGGGCGCATGCGGAGGGCTTGGCGGACGAGGTCGTTCAGCGTGACGCCGCCCGCGCCCTCCACGTTGGGCGGGCGGGCTTCGAGACGGACGACGTGGGGGTGCGTCGGACGCAGCTCGGCCGAGTCCTCGACGAGGAGAAGCCGTTCCCCTGGATCGGCGAGCGAGAGAAGGCCGCTGAGCAGGGTGGTTTTGCCGGTGCCGGTGCCTCCGGTGACCAGGAAGGCGGCGCGGGTCTCGATGAGGGCGGAGAGCAGGGCGGCGCCCTCGGGAGGGACGGCTTCGGCCGCGACGAGTTCGTCGAGGGTGAAGGCGCGGCGGCGGGGAAGGCGGAGCGAGAGGCAGGTGCCGTTCGCGGCGACCGGCGGGAGGATGGCGTGCAGCCGGACGCCGCCGGGGAGCCGCGCGTCGGCGTAGGGGGACGCGTCGTCGAGGCGGCGGCCCGCGGCTGCGGTGAGGCGCTGCGCCAGGCGGCGCACGGCGGCCTCGTCCGGGAACCGCAGCTCGGTGCGGACGAGACCGGAGCCGGCGTCGACCCAGACCTCGCCGGGGCCGTTCACCAGGACGTCGGTGACCTCGGGTGACCGCAGCAGCGGTTCGAGGGGGCCCGCACCCACGAACTCGGCGCGCAGCTCGTCGGCGAGCGCGAGGACCTCGCGGTCGCCGAGCAGCCTGCCCTCGGCGCGCAGCGCCGCCGCGACGCGTCCCGCGGTCGCCTCCCCGCCCGCGTCCGCCAGCCTGTCGCGAACGGCCGACGAGAGCCGCGTCATGTCGGCTCCAAGCTGATGGGCCACTTTCCGTCGTCCGTGGCGACGGTGGCGACCGCGACTGTGGCGACGGCGAGGACGGTGACCGCGACGGCGACCACGGCGGTGGTGCTGGCGACGATCTCGGTGGTGGCGACGACTGCGGTGGCGGTGGCGACGACCGCGGGGGTGGCGGCGGTAGTGGCGGCGCCGGCGGTGGCGGGGGTGGCGGTGGCGGGGGTGGCGACCGCGACGGCGACCACGGCGGTGGTGGGTGGGGGGTTGGGGGTGGAGGGGTTCATGCTGCTTCCTCGCGGTGGGCGTAGGGCTGGAGGGAGAGGTCCGCGAGGAGGCGGGAGCAGAAGTCGGCGAGGGGGCCGCGGCGGCAGGCGCGGGCGAGGGCGCCCTCCTCGACCGCGGCGGGGAGGCGGCGGTCGCGTTCGAAGACGCCGGCGACGGGGAGGCCGAGGGCCTGGGTGACCGCCCCGGGCGTCAGGCCGCCCGGGGACGGGCCCTGCACGATCAGGCGCAGGTCGCCGGTCTCGCGGCGCAGGGCGGCGGCGAGGCCGTCGGCGGCGACGGTGGCGCGGACCTCGGCGGGGACGAGCAGGAACGTGACGTCGGAGGCGCGCAGCGCGGCGCGGCCGATGTCGCCGGGAAAGCGCGGCACGTCGGCGATCACCAGGTCGAAGCCGCGGGCGGCGGCGTCGAACAGCGACTGCACCGCCGCGCCGGCGATCGGCGCCGACTCGCCGCGCCGCCAGGACAGGACCGACAGGTCGCCGGTGCACGGGAGGGTGTCGCGGAGCGTGGCGGCGTTCAGCCGGCCGTGTCGCTCGGCGAGGTCGGGCCAGCGCGCGCCCTCGTGTCCCTCCAGGCCCAGCATGAGGTCGACGCCGCCGCCGAGCGGGTCGGCGTCGACGAGGAGGGTGCGCAGGCCGCTCCCGGCGGCGGTGACGCCGAGCGCGTCGGCCAGGACGCTGGCGCCCACGCCGCCGCGCGACCCGGCGACGCAGATCGTGGTGGCCCGCCCGCCGTCGGGTTCGCTCGCGGCGGCGAACGCGTCGATCAGCCACTGCTCGTGGTCGGGCAGCACGGCGACGTCCTGCGCGCCGATCTGGACCGCCGTGCGGTACGCCTCGGCGGAGGCCGCGCCGGCGACCAGGACGACGCCGCCCCGGCGGGGCAGGCCGGCGGCCGTGATGTCCGCGGCGGCGTCCTCGCCGACCAGGACGAGGGCGGGCCAGGCCCAGGCGGTGCGGGCCTCGTCGGGGCCGGACGCGACCTCGGCGTGCGCGTCGGCGGCCGCGGCGAGGCGGAGCAGGGCGTCGGCGACGGCGGGGTCGGCCGTGATGATCAGTGCCGCGATGTTCATGGATCCTCCCGTGCGTTCGGAGGACTCCAGCCTGCGGCGCCGCCCCGGCCGGGCGAAAGCGTTCCGTGAATTGTGGATAACTCTCCGCGTCCGCAGGTCAAGGGGGACGCGGTGAAGGGGGAAACAGCACGGCGGGCGGACGGTTCTGACGTGCCACCGTCCGCCCGCCGCATGCTTGGGCGACCCCCGCCGGGGGGGAGAGCGGGGGTCGCCGAACGGTCCGGCTCCGGGGGGGTAGAGCCGGTCCGTTTTCCCAGGAAAGTCTCGGGAAGATCGGCTGAGCCGTTAGCAAGGCCGGTCTATAGGAGAGGCAAAGTCGCTGTCTCCAGTCTAAGCAGATACAACTTATGCTGCCCGGCCGCCGCGAGTTCCGTCGAGCCGTAAACTCGCCCGGAGAACGGTGTTTATCCTCATCTGTCGAAGGCGTACCGCTCCGGATCCCCGCGCCGCAGGGCGGAGCGGGGGCCGCGGGGGGCCGTCCCGCCCCATACGGACTGCAACGGGACGGAAGTGGGAGCGTACCGGAGAACCAAAGATTTTTCCGGTCGAGCGTGCGATCGGCGGCCAAAAAGAAACGATCACACTGCGTGATCGTTTTGGCGGCCGAAGGTCCGGTTACGGATAGCCCGAAATTGCGCATTTCGTCCCTTACCGGATGAAGAAGGGGCGGCGACCGGGGCGCGCGGCGCCGGTCCAAGGCCGCCCGGGTTTCCGTTCCAGGGCTTGTCAACTGGGCAAATGAGGCGTAGACAGGATTTACGGACCACAGGTCCGGGCACGGCACCCGGGCACCCACGCGCGACCAGCCGCGGGAGGCGCGTCGAGACGGGCTTGACCCGATCCGACGATAGTGAGGTGCACGCTTGGTAACCCGGTGTGACGTGATCGGCGGCGGCGCTCCCAGCGGGCGCCGTTCGCCATGTCCGCCGCCGCCCCGGCGCCGCCCCGAATCTCTCCGTCAGTCGCTTCGGACCTCCAGGCCCAGCGCAGTCGCGAGCACGACCGCCTGGTAGGGGTCGATCACCGCTCCCCGCAACTCCACGGTGTGCGGGTCGATCGAGGAGATGTCGCTTCCGCGCAGGTCGCAGCGGGACAGGTCGGCCTTGTGCAGCCAGGCGCCCGACAGGTCGAGGCCGCGCAGCGTCGCGCCCGCGCACCGCGCGCCCGTAAGGTCGGCCTCGCGCAGGCGGACGTCGGTGAACGACGCGCGGCGCAGGTCGGCGCCGGGCAGCCCGGTGAAGGACCAGTCGCCTCCGATGACCTTCATCAGGTCGTAGGTGCAGCCGTCGAACATCCCGCCGACGACCTTGCAGCCCGCGAAGGTCGCGTCGAAGAAGCCGCAGCGGACGAACGTGCAGTTCAGGAACGCGGCGTCGGTGTGCGTGGAGGCGTTGAAGCGGACGCCGCGGAAGGTGCACTCGGTGAACACCGCGCCGGTGCCGGCCGCCTCGGTCATGTCGACGTCCACGAACAGGACGCGCTCGTGCCGCTCGCCGGTCAGGTCGCGCGAATCCCAGTCGGCGGACGCGATGGTGGTCTCGGTGGGCGCCGCCGGGCGCCCGTCCTTCCGTTCGGCCATCGACACAGCATGGCGGCCGCCACCGACAGAAGGCGTCAGCCGCGCATGAAGGCTTCGCAGATGGCCTGCGAGTCGCGGGCCGCGGCGGCCACGGCGGCCGAGCAGTGCCCGACCCACTGGGCGACGCCCTCGGGCGTCCCGGACGCATAGGCGCGCAGTGCCTCGGCGTAGTCGCCGGCCAGTTCCGCATGGCCGACCTCAGGAGCGACCAGCGATTTCGGGTCGAGGCCGCGGGCGACGAGGGTGAGGCGCTGTGCGCCGCGGGCGATGATGCCGTCTCCCCAGCCGAACGTCCGCAATGTCAGCAGCTCGCCGTGCACGATGGCGGCCACCACGAGCGCGGGGGCCTTGGTGGGCTGGGTGAGGAGCCCGCTAAGGGCGTCCAGGCGCGCCGCCACCTCGGCCGCGGACGGCGGCTCGCCCAGCCCGAGCACGTCCTTCACGGGGTGGTCGTCGCTACGGGGACGTCCGAGATCGGCACTGTCGACGGCGTCGGCCGCGGCCAGTACGTGCAGGCGCGCGAGGACCTGGCGGGGCGCCTGCCGCCACGTCTCGGCGAGGGTGCCGAGTTCCGCCGACACCCGCAGCGCCCCTTGGACGACCGGGTCCGTGGGGTTCTCGGTGGTACGCAGGTCCTCCAGAGTGACCGATGCGCCTTCCAGCACGGCGGACGCGCGCGCGCCGCGCAGCGCCGACTCGGTGGACACCTCGGCGCTGCGGCGCCGCAGGATGCGGTGGCCGAGCAGCCGGTCCACGGCGGACCGCGCATCGGCGACGGCGTCCGGGACGCCGGGCAGGTTCGCAATCTGTGCAAGGGCATCGGTCACGCGCCCGACTTTATGCGGTCGCCGGTAACGCTCGCGCACACGCCCCGCGCGCGCGTAGAACGGAGGCGGTTCCCGAGGCGCGGCATTGGGAAGGCACTGTGTGTCGGGCATCACACATCATCCGGAGCCTCGGGCGCCGGTCGCGCTCTTCCCCGACACTCGGGAATGCGGCCTTGTGGGGACGGGACCTTCCTGGTGGAGTGGGGATACCGGGCGACCCCCGTTCAGCTAGCAAGGAGTACGCGTTGAGCCAGAGCCACGAGACACTGTCGAACCTTCTGCAGGAGACGCGGAGCTTCCCCCCGCCCGCCGAGCTCGCCGCAGCGGCGAACGTCACGGCCGAGGCGTACGACGAGGCCGCCGCGGACCGCCTGGGCTACTGGGCGAAGCAGGCCGAACGGCTGGCCTGGTCCAAGCGCTGGGACGAGGTCCTGGACTGGAGCAAGCCGCCGTTCGCCAAGTGGTTCGTGGGGGGCGAGCTGAACGCCGCCTACAACTGCGTCGACCGGCACGTCGAGGCCGGCCTCGGCGCGAAGATCGCCTACCACTGGGAGGGCGAGCCCGGGGACACCCGCACCATCACCTACGCCGACCTGCAGCGGGAGGTGAACAAGGCCGCCAACGCCCTGCTGGAGCTCGGCGTCCGCAAGGGCGACCGGGTCGCGATCTACCTTCCGATGATCCCGGAGCTGCCGATCTCGATGCTGGCGTGCGCGCGGATCGGCGCCACCCACTCGGTGGTGTTCGGCGGCTTCTCCTCCGAGGCGCTGCGCACCCGCATCGACGACGCGCAGGCCAAGCTGGTCATCACCGCCGACGGCGGGTACCGGCGCGGCAAGCCGTCCGCGCTGAAGCCGACCGTGGACGAGGCGGTCGCGCAGACGCCGACGATCGAGCACGTCCTGGTCGTCCGCCGCACCGGCGAGGACGTCGCGGAGAACGAGCGCGACGTCTGGTGGCAGGACATCGTGGAGCGGCAGAGCGACGAGCACACCGCCGAGCCGATGGACGCCGAGCACCCTCTGTACATCCTGTACACCTCGGGTACGACGGGGAAGCCGAAGGGCATCCTGCACACCACCGGCGGATACCTGACGCAGTGCGCCTACACCCACAACGCGGTGTTCGACCTCAAGCCGGAGACGGACGTCTACTGGTGCTCGGCCGACATCGGCTGGGTGACGGGCCACTCCTACATCGTGTACGGGCCGCTCGCCAACGGCGCCACCAGCGTCATGTACGAGGGCACGCCGGACACGCCCAACAAGGGCCGCTGGTGGGACATCATCCAGAAGTACAAGGTGTCCATCTTCTACACGGCGCCCACCGCGATCCGCACGTTCATGAAGTGGGGCGACGACATCCCCGCGCAGTACGACCTGTCGTCGCTGCGCGTACTGGGGTCGGTGGGCGAGCCCATCAACCCCGAGGCGTACATCTGGTACCGCGAGAACATCGGGGCGAGCAAGACGCCGGTGGTCGACACGTGGTGGCAGACCGAGACGGGCGGCATCATGATCAGCCCGCTGCCGGGCGTGACGGCCGGGAAGCCGGGCGCGGCGATGCGCCCGCTGCCGGGCGTCTCCGCCGAGGTGGTGGACGACCAGGGGCAGCCGGTGCCGAACGGCGGCGGCGGGTTCCTGGTGCTCACCGAGCCGTGGCCCGGCATGCTGCGGACGATCTGGGGCGACGACGAGCGGTACATCAAGACGTACTGGTCGCGCTTCGAGGGCAAGTACTTCGCCGGCGACGGCGCGAAGAAGGACGCGGACGGCGACATCTGGCTGCTCGGCCGGGTCGACGACGTGATGCTGGTGTCCGGGCACAACATCTCCACCACGGAGGTGGAGTCGGCGCTGGTCTCGCACCCGAAGGTGGCCGAGGCGGCGGTCGTCGGCGCGACCGACCCGGTGACCGGGCAGGCGATCGTGTCGTTCGTGATCCCGCGCGGCAGCGCCGGCGAGGAGGTCGAGGGCGCCGAGTTCCTGGCCGAGCTGCGCGACCACGTGTCCAGGACGCTCGGCCCGATCGCCAAGCCGCGGCAGATCATGATGGTGCCGGAGCTGCCGAAGACCCGGTCCGGCAAGATCATGCGGCGGCTGCTGCGGGACGTGGCGGAGAACCGCAGCATCGGCGACGTGTCGACGCTCGCCGACAGCACGGTGATGGACCTGATCTCCGAGAAGCTGCCGAGCACCAAGTCCGAAGACTGATCGGGTCTTTCTCCTGGTCGGTGCAGGTACACCGGATCCAAGGAGCGGGGCTGGGACGGCCCGTGCGGGAGCGTTGTTCGGCGCTCCGGCGCGGGCCGTCGCCGTTCGCGGTGCGGGCGAGCGGGTAGCCTGGTGATCAGGTGCGCCGGGAAGTCTGGTCGGCAGGGGACGCCCCATTCCCGCAGGTAGGTCGGGGCCCGCGAGGTGCGGGCGGGGCTCCGCGTCCGACCGTCCGCCGCCTTCCCGGGGGTATCGCATGCCGCGCCCGTCCGCCGCGCCCGAAAAGCGCCGCATCGCTCATGTCTGGCCGTTCCGTCCGACGGTCCGGTACAGCGGCCAGGTCGCCGAGGCGCTGCGCACCGAGACGGTCGGCGGCGTGGTCATGCTGCTGGCGACGGTGGTGGCGCTGGTCTGGGCGAACACCCCGTGGGCCGACGCCTACAGGAGCCTCCAGTCGCACGAGCTGAGCCCGCACTGGCTGCAGCTCGGGCACATGGACGTGCAGCACTGGGCGTCCGGCGGGCTGCTCGCGGTGTTCTTCTTCATCGCGGGCCTGGAACTGCGCGAGGAGCTGACGCACGGGGAGCTGCGGGATCCGCGGGACGCGGCGCTGCCGGTGATCGCGGCGGCCGCGGGCGTGGCGATGCCGGCGCTCATCTTCGTCATCGTGAGCGCGGGCGAGCCCGGCGCGCTGCGCGGCTGGGCCGTGCCGACGGCGACCGACATCGCGTTCGCCCTGGCCGTGCTGGCGGTGACCTTCTCGGCGTGCCCGGCGTCGCTGCGCGCGTTCCTGCTGACGCTCGCCGTGGTGGACGACCTGATCGCCATCACCATCATCGCGTTGTTCTACACCGAGACACTGCACTGGACATGGCTCGGCATCGGAGTCGTGCTGATCGTGGTGTACGGGCTGCTGCAGTCCAGAGATGTCCGATCTCCGTGGCTCTACGTGCCGATCGCCCTGCTCGCCTGGTACTGCGTGCAGCGCAGCGGGATCCACGCGACCGTCGCCGGTGTGGCCCTGGGAATGCTGACGAGTTCCAAGGAGACGGCGGACGACCGGCCCACGAACGCCGAGCGGGCCGACCGCGTCCTGCGGCCGCTGTCGGCGGGGTTCTGCGTGCCGGTGTTCGCGTTCCTGTCGGCGGGCGTCGCGCTCAGCGGGCCCGCGCTCGGCGCCGTTCTCGGCGACCGGGCGGCCCTCGGTGTGATCTGCGGGCTGGTGATCGGTAAGTTCGTGGGAGTCTTCGGCGGCGCCTGGACGGCCGTGCGGCTCGGCCTGGCGACGCTCGGGGAGGACCTGCGCTGGCGGGAGATCGCGGGGGTCGCGATGCTCGCCGGGGTGGGATTCACCGTTTCCCTGCTGATCGGCGGTTTGGCCTATACCGACCCGTCCCGATTCGAGAGAGTGACGACAGCGGTCCTGATCGCGAGCATCATCGCGTCGGCGGCCGCCGCCGTCGTCTTCCGGAGAAGGGCGCGCCCGCGCCCGGCGGAATGACGGCCGACTCTGGAAGGAGAGGAGCGCTATGTCCGAGGCACTACCGGGGGAGAGTGTCGAGGAGAAATCCCTCGGCGAGCTCGTCGCGCTGGCGTCGAGCAACGTCTCCGCGCTGGTCAGGGCGGAGATGGACCTGGCCAAGCTGGAGCTGAAGGCGGACGCGAAGAAGGCCGCCTACGGCAGCGTGATGTTCACCATCGCCGCACTGATCGGCGGTCTGATCGTCATCCTGCTGTCGATCGCGCTGGCCTACGGGCTCGTCGCGGCCGGGCTCTACCACTGGGCCGCGTTCCTGGTCGTGTCCGGCATCTACCTGGTCCTCGCGGCCGGCCTGATCGCCTTCGGCTACCTGCGCATGCGCAAGATCGACGGGGCGAAGCGCACGCGCCGGACGCTGAAGGACGACTTCACCGCGCTCCGGCACCGCGGCGGCTCGGACACCCCCGCCCTGACGGACTGACGCCCGCCATGTCGGGGCACGAGGCGTCCCTGGTCGAGCTCGACGGGCCGTGGACGCACCGCGCCGTCAGCGCGGGCGGGACCCGGTTCCACGTCGCCGAGGCCGGGGAGGGGCCGCTGGTCCTGCTGCTGCACGGCTTCCCGGAGTTCTGGTGGGCGTGGCACCACCAGCTGGTGTCGCTGGCCGGCGCCGGATACCGGGCGGTCGCCGTCGACCTGCGCGGGTACGGCGGCAGCGACAAGCCCCCGCGCGGCTACGACCTGATCACGCTGGCGGGGGACGCCGCCGGGCTGGTCCGGGCGCTCGGCGAGGCGAACGCGGTGGTGTGCGGGCACGACTGGGGCGGGCTGCTGGCGTGGACGATGGCGGTCTACCACCCGAAGATCGTCCAGCGGCTCGCGGTGGTCGGCGCGCCGCATCCGCTGCGGCTGCGGCGGTCGGTGCTGGGCGATCCGCGCGGGCAGGGGTGGGCGGCGCGCCACACGTTCGGCTTCCAGGTCCCCATGTGGCCGGAGCGGCGGCTCGTCCGCGACGACGCGGAGCTGGCGGGCCGGCTGCTGCACGACTGGTCCGGTCCGGACTGGCCGGATGAGCGCACGGAGCGGTTCGTCCGCAAGGCGGTGCAGATCCCCGGGACGGCGCACTGCGCGCTGGAGTACCACCGGTGGCTCATCAGGTCGCAGGCCCGTCCGGACGGCATCCGCTACGCGCACCGTATGCGCGCCCCGATCCAGGCGCCCACGCTCCAGTTGCACGGTGCCCTCGACACCTGCATCCTTCCGGCCAGTGCACGGGGCTCGGGACGCTATGTGGCGGCCCCCTACCGGTGGAAGCTCATCGAAGGCGCGGGGCACTTCCCCCACGAGGAGCGTCCGCGCGCATTCGACGCGCAGCTCCTCGGATGGCTGGCCGACCCGGAACCCGACAGCTGACCCCACGCGGCCGGCCGGGGCCGTCTCCCGCTGAGAAATGCTGCGGCGCGTACCGTAGAGGGATGCGGGATCGGGACGAGGCGGGACGCCCACGCAACGCACGGCCACGTGATGCGTACGGTCGTCCGCTGCCTCATGGCACCACCGGCATCCCCACGATGCCGGACGACCTCGACATGCCCGTCGCAGAGGCATTGGTGGAAGCGCAGCGTCTCCTGGACGAGGACCGCCCCTTCCATGCGCACGAGGTGCTCGAAGCCGTCTGGAAGGCCGCTCCGGAGGCGGAACGGGAGCTGTGGAGAGGCCTCGCCCAGGTCGCCGTAGGCATCACCCACCTGCGGCGGGGAAACCAGCGCGGTGCGACAGCACTGCTGAGCCGCGCCGCCGATCGCATCGAGCCCTACGGGGAAACGCCGCCGCACCGCGTCGACGTGCGCGGCATCGTCGAGCGGGCGCGCGCGCTGGCGGAACACCCGGAGGACACCCCGGTGAAGCTCCGCCTCACCGCGCCGTAAGCGGGGGTCAGTCCGAGCAGCTCTGGGTGAAGACCGCCTTGGTCAGCTCGACGCCCGCCTTGGCGTCCGGCGCGACCTCCTCGGCGGTCAGCGCGTACCCCGTGGAGGGGGTGTCGAGCGCCGCCGCGAAGATGACCCCGTAGACGCGGCCGTCGGTGGACAGCAGCGGCCCGCCGGAGTTGCCCGGCTCGACCTTCCCGCGGATCGCGTAGATCTCCCGGCTGACCTGGCCGGCGTGGTAGATGTCCGGGCCCCGCGCGGTCTGCCGGGCGCGGATCCGGGCGGCACCCGGCGTGAACGGCTGGTTCTTCGGGAACCCGGCGATGATCGCGCTGTCGCGGACCCGCGCCTCCCCGGCGAACTTCAGCGGCCGCGCCTCCAGCCCCGGCACGTACAGCACCGCGATGTCGCGCTTCGGGTCGTACAGCACGACCCGGCCGCGGGTCTTGCCGCCGGTGCGGGTCTCGACGACCGACGTTCCCCGGGCGCCCGCGACGACGTGCGCGTTCGTCATGATGTGGTGCGGCGCGAACACGAACCCGGTGCCCTCGATGCGGCGCTGGCACTGCGGCGCGGTGCTGACGACCTTGACGATGCTGTTCTTGGCGCTCTGCAGGCCCTCGGTGTTGAGCACCGACTCGTCCGGCGGCGGCACCTGCACCACCGACTCGCCGCCGAGCCCGTTGAAGACCTGCGGGAACTCGCTGTTCTTCACGAACCCCTGGAACGAGGTGAACCAGGTCTGCGCCTGCGCGGGCATCACCCCGTTGATGCCCTTTATGATCGCCGAGCCCTTGACCTGCGTGCGCACCGGCCTGAACTCCGAGTTCGCCACCAGGTTCCCGAAGAACCAGGCGACGACCAGCAGCGACAGCGCGCTGACGACGGTGCCGCCGACCGCGTCCGCGGTGCGCGCGTTCAGCCCGGTGACCCGGTTGCGCAGCACCGCGCCGACCGACGAGGCGATCAGCTGCCCGAGGGTGGCGGCGAGGAACGCGACCACGATGGCGAGCAGCGCCTGCTGCGCGGCCCCGTTCACGGTGGCCTCCGCGATCGGCGGCGCGATGAGCACCCCGATCACCCCGCCGCCGACGAAGCCGACGAAGCTCAGCAGGCTGACGATGAACCCCTGCCGGTACCCCGAGACTCCGAACAGCACGACGAGCACGAGCAGGATGAGATCGAGAACGTGGTCGTGCAGCACCGCTTCACCGTATAGTGCGCCGGGGCCGCTTCACGTCCCCTCGACGGACCAGTTTGCCCTGGCGCGAGTGACCGTGCAGGGCGACGACGGGCGGCGCGGATCCGCGCCCAGGATGACGCCGCGGCCGTGACCTGCGCGGATCCGGGAGCCTCGGCGGGGCCGCCGCGCGGTCGCCCGGCGGGTCAGCCGCGGGAGGCCAGGGTCAGCACGTCCGGCGGCAGGTCCTCGACGTGACCGGTGTCCCAGGGGCGGTCCCAGCCGCCCGCCACCAGCACCTGCGTCAGCACCGCCGCGGTGAAGCCCCACACCAGCATGCCGCCGGCGCGGAACGCCGGGCCCATCCTGAACCCGGACGGGTGCTTGACGGTCAGCCGGTTCGCCGGGTCGGCCAGGTCGCGAATCGGCACCCGCGCGACCGTGGCGACCTCGCCCGGATGGCCAGGCGCGATCTCCGACGGCTCCCGCCACCAGCCCGCGACCGGCGTGACCCGGTGCCGGCTGTGCGACAGGTACAGCTCGGGCAGCGTGCAGAGCACGTCCACGCCGGACGGCTCGACGCCGGCCTCCTCCCACGCCTCCCGCAGCGCCGCCGCGACCGGCCCCTCGTCGCAGTCGTCGATGCGGCCGCCCGGGAAGGCGGGCTGCCCGGCATGGTTGGACAGCGTCGCGGCCCGCTCGGTGAGCAGGACGTCCGGGCCGTCCGGGCCCTCGCCGAACAGGATCAGCACGGCGGCGGCGCGGGCGCCGGGCTCCGGCTCGAACATCGGCGGCACCGGCATCCGCGGCGCCTCGGCGCGGAAGCGGTCGAGCCACGGCGGGCAGGTGGATGCGGTCTCGGTCACGCCACTCCCAACTCCGGAACGCCCGCGTTCCTTCCCGATGGGAACCGTTCCAGCCTCCGGCCGTCCCCCGTACCGGGGCGGATCACGAGAACGGGCCGGGCTTGACGAGCTTGCCGGCCGCCTCGGCGTCGACGGGCCCGGTGCCGTAGGACGGGCAGTCCTTGGCGAGCGGGCACGCCCCGCAGGCGGGACGGCGCGCGTGGCAGATCCGGCGGCCGTGCCAGATCAGCCGATGCGACAGCATCGTCCAGTCCTTGCGGGGGAACATCTCGCCGATCTCCTTCTCGACCTTGACCGGGTCGTCCTCGGCGGTCCAGCCGAACCGGTTGACCAGGCGACCGAAGTGGGTGTCGACGGTGATGCCCGGCACGTCGAACGCGTTGCCCAGCACGACGTTGGCGGTCTTGCGGCCGACGCCCGGCAGGGTGACGAGGTCTTCCAGCCGTCCGGGGACCTCGCCGCCGAACCGGTCGCGGAGCGCGACCGACAGCCCCATCACGGACTTGGTCTTGGCCCGGAAGAACCCGGTCGGCTTCAACAGCGTCTCGACGTCCTCGGGGTCGGCGGCGGCCAAGTCCTCCGGGGTGGGGTACTTGGCGAACAGTGCCGGGGTCGTCAGGTTCACCCGCTTGTCGGTGGTCTGCGCCGACAGGACGGTCGCGACCAGCAGCTGGAACGGGGTGCCGAAGTCCAGCTCGCAGTGCGCGTCGGGGTAGGTCTCGGCCAGCACCCGGTTCATCCTGCGCGCGCGCCGCACCAACCCGGTCCTGGTCTCGTCGCGGAACCTGCGCGCCCGCGCCGCCCCGCCCGGCTGCGCGCCGGCCTTCCCGCCCCGCGCCGCGCCCTCCTTCTCGCCTCGCGCGGCGCCCGCCTTATCGCCTCGCGGCGCGCGCGCCTTTCCGCCCTGCGTCTTGCCGTCCGCCTCCGCGGTCATGCCGGCTCCGTCGTCATACGCCAAGCCTAGAACCTCGCCGGCAGCGGTACCGGCGCGGAGAAATCTCCGGAGAAAGTCCGTAATCGCGGGCGGTTCCGGCCGTCTCTTGTGTACCTCGTCCCCCGCGAAGGAGATCTCATTGTCTGACTTCAGCCAGGTGGTTCCCCTTCCCGTCCGCCGCATCGAGCTCGGCCTGTCCTTCGACGGCTCCGCCGGGCTGGCCCGTGAGCTGCGCGGGCAGGTGCCCGCCGTCGCCGTGGAGGCGACGCGCCGGATCGAGAAGCGGCTGCCGGAGTTCGTCCGGCCCCACGACCCCCGGTACACCCGGGGGCTGGAGGCCGCGGTCGAGTGCGCCATCGGCCACTTCCTCGACCTGCTGGCCGATCCGGGCGTCTCCTCCGCCGACGTCCTGGACTTCTGGCGGCGGATCGGGGCCGGCGAGGCCGGCGAGGGACGCACGCTGGAGTCCTGGCACGCGGCGACCCGGATCGGCGCCGGCGTCGCGGTCGAGCAGCTCACCGAGCGGGCGGGACGGCTCGGCTACCGGGCCGGCGCCCCCACCATGGCGGGGATCGCGAACGCGGTGTTCGACTACATGAACCAGCTCGCGTCGGCGGTCGCCGCTGGCCACGCCGACGCCGCCGCGCGGGCGGCCGGCGCGCAGCAGGACCACCGGCGCCGGCTGCTGGACCTGCTGCTGGACGAGCCCGTCCCGGCCCCGCGGCACCTGCGGGAGGTCGCCGGCGAGGCGTCCTGGCCGCTGCCCCGGACGGTCGCGGCCGTGGCGCTGCGCGAGCGCGGCCCCGAGACCCGGCGGCCGTCGCTGCGCACCGACGTGCTGCTCGGCCTGCACCGCGCCGAGCCGTGCCTGATCGTCCCGGACCCGGAGGGCCCCGGCCGCGCCCGGCTGCTGGAACGGCGGCTGGACGGCTGGACCGCCGCGATCGGCCCGGCCGTCGAGCCGACCGGCGCGGCGCGGTCGCTGCGCTGGGCGCGGGACGCGCTGGACCTCGCCGACCAGGGCCTGATCGACGAGGACCCGGCCGCGCGGGACACCCCCATCGCCGCCGAGATGCACATGCCGATCATCGTGATGATGCGGGAGCGGGAGCTGGTCGAGAAGGTGATCGAGCGGCGGCTGGCGCCGCTGCTGGCCGCCCGCCCGGCGCAGCGGCACCGGCTCGCCGAGACCCTGCTGGCGTCGCTGGAGTGCGGGTTCAACGCCACGGCGGTCTCCGGCCACCTGCACGTCCACCCGCAGACCGTCCGGTACCGGTTCCGCCAGCTCGAGGACCTGTTCGGCGACACGATCCACGCGACGTCGGACCGGCTGGAGCTGCACATGGCGCTGCGGGCGTGGCTCGCGCTCAACCCCGAGCCGTCCGCGCGCGACCAGCTCCGCTACGGCTGACCCCGGTGAGCGGGGACGGTCAGCTCACGGCCCAGCCCTGGGCGGCCATCCCCGCGTACGAGGACGGCTTCAGCGTCACCGGCACCAGGCCCGACCAGCTGGCCTGCAGGTACCAGCCGTCGCCGTTGGCCAGCCGGTAGACGCCGCCGAACCGCACCAGCTTCCACACCTGGTCGGACCCGCCGCAGGGCGCCATGACGACGGAGTACTGCTGGCCGCCTTCCCACATGGGCCCGGCCGACAGCTGCCCGCGGGCCATGCATTTCCCGGTGGAGACGCTCGTCAGGGTGAAGCCGCCGGAGGTGTTCTTGCGCCGCCACTCCGTCGAGGAGTCGGTACAGGACCGCTGCACGACGTCGGTACCGGAGGGGGCCAGGCAGGACTGCAAGGTGGTGTTGCGCACGCGGTTGGCACTGCCCGCCCCCGAGCCGCCGCCGCCTGCGGGCGCGCCGTTCGAGCCGCCGGGCGCTGCCTGCCCGCCGCGCTTCTGGCCGCGGGCGTGGTCGGGCTTGTCGGGCGCCGCCGGCTCCTTCGCCGCCGCGGCCGTGCTCGCGGTCGCCGCCGGCGCGAC
>NZ_BAAAMR010000053.1:66818-70586 GCF_039529375.1 Actinomadura napierensis | reverse complement strand
GCGCGGGCGGCGGGCCGGGCGCGGAAGGACCGGGCGCAGGCGGCGGGGCTGGCGCGGCGGACGGCGCCGGCGGGGCCTCGGGCATCGGCGGGGCGTCCGGCTTGCGGACGGCGGCGAACCGCAGCCGCACGTAGTCGGCCACCCAGCCGGACTCGCGGCGAAGCGCCGGCGCGGCGAGGTCGTTCACCCGGGTGAGCAGCGGCTCGACCAGCTCCGGCGGGACGTCGGCGAGGGCGCGCGCGGCGTAGGCGCGGACCCAGTCGGCGGCGCCGTTCGGCCCCTCGGTCATCTGGCTGGGCCGCTCGGCGTGCTCCAGCAGCCGCAGCGAGAAGCCCGCCTCCTCCAGCTTCGTCGCGTACTCGGCCGGGCTCGGGAAGTACCAGGGCAGTTCGGGTTCGCCGAGGCCGAAGACGCGCCAGGCGGTCTGCATCGCGGCGACCAGTTCGGCGCAGTTGCCCTCGCCGCCGAGCTCGCCGACGAAGCGGCCGCCGGGCCGCAGCGCCGCGTGCACCTGCGCGATGACCGCGTCCGGGTCGCGGGTCATCCAGTGCAGCGCCGCGTTGGAGGCGACGGCGTCGCAGGTCTCGGCGATGGTGAAGGTGTGGGCGTCGCCCAGCATGAAGGAGATGCCCGGGTTCAGCGCGCTCGCCTGCGCGACCATGTCGGGGTTGCCGTCGATGCCCAGCACCTCGGCCCCCCGGGCGGCGATCTCCGCGCTGAACGCCCCGGTTCCGCAGCCGAGGTCGATGATCCGTTCGCCGGGCTGCGGGTCGAGCAGGTCGACCAGGGGCGCGCCGTGCGCGGAGACGTACCCGAAGGCGGAGTCGTACGTCACGGCCCAATTCACTGTCGTAATTTATCGGACATGGGTTCGGTAGGTGCGGGGATCCCCCCGGTCAGGCGTCCCGGGTGACCCGCGTCACGGGAACGCGTCCCGTATCGTCCGGGCCATGAAGAAGCCCGATGTCGTGCGGATCGTCGGCACCGAGCGGCCGGACGGCCTGGCCCTGCGCACCGCCGGCCTGATCGAGCACGGGCTGCCGGAGCTGAGCGCGGAGGGCCTGCCGCCCTACCTCGGCCAGGGCTGGGCGCGCGTCCTCGGCGAGGCGGCGCGGGTGTTCGCCGCGTCCCGCGACTACCCGATGGAGCTGACGCTCCCGCCGGACGTGCTCGTCCGCCTGTGGCCGGACCAGCACGGCGGGATCATGCTGCTGCCGCCCGCCGACCACGTGGGAGGCCTGGACGAGTGGCGCCGCGACGTGCTGCTGCGCATGTTCCCCGCCGCCCGGAGCTGACCCGCGCCGCCCGACTTACTAGAATCGAATTCCAACTCAAGTTGGGCACGAGAAGGGGACGACGCACGTGGCCTACGCCGAGATCGAGTACCAGGTTCAGGACGGGATCGCGACGGTCACCCTGAACCGCCCGGACAAGATGAACGCCTACACGTTCACGATGCGCAACGAGATGCTCGACGTCTTCGACCGCATCGACGCCGACGACGACGTCCGGGCCGTCGTGGTGACCGGCGCGGGCCGCGCGTTCTGCGCCGGCGCCGACCTCAGCGGAGGCGGCGACACCTTCGACAAGGAGAAGTCGAAGAACATGTTCGCCGGCGAGGAGGACGTCCTGGAGGACGGCACCCCGCGCGACGGCGGCGGCACGGTCGCGCTGCGCATCGCGCGCTGCCTCAAGCCCGTCATCGGCGCGTTCAACGGCGCGGCGGTCGGCGTCGGCGTCACGATGACGCTCCCGATGGACGTCCGGCTGGCCAGCGAGAAGGCCAGGTTCGGGTTCGTGTTCGCGCGCCGCGGCATCGTCACCGAGGCCGCCTCCAGCTGGTTCCTGCCGCGCATCGTCGGCATCGCGCAGGCGATGGAGTGGGCCGCGACCGGCCGCGTGTTCGACGCGCAGGAGGCCCTCGCCGGCCGCCTCGTCTCCCGCGTGTACGCCCACGACGAGCTGCTCCCCGCCGCGTACGCGCTCGCCGGCGAGATCGCGGGCAACACCTCGGCGGTGTCGGTCGCGACGATCCGCCGCCTCATGTGGTCGGGCCTGTCGACCCCGTCCCCGTGGGACGCGCACCGCGCCGACTCGCACCTGATGGCCGAGCTGGGCGGCGGCGCCGACGCCCTCGAAGGCGTCACCTCGTTCCTGGAGAAGCGTCCCGCCGCGTTCCCGATGCGCGTCACCAAGGACCTCCCGCCGAGCGTCCCCGACTGGCCCACCCGCTGACCCGCGCCTGACACGCGCCGAGTGCCGCCCTCACGGCCCGTGAGGGCGGCACTCGGCGCGGGTCAGGGCCGCTGCCCCGGACGGTCGACGACCGTCGTCACCTCGACCGCCTGCTCGTCGGCGACGGTCCCGGCGCGGATGACGGGCGAGGGGCCGCCCCTGACCGCTGGACGCTTCGCAAGGGCCTGGGCTTTGACCGCCACGAACCGCCGCCCCAGGTAGTCGTACGTGCCGGACGCCAGCACGAACTCCTCGCGCATCCCGTCCGGACCGGTGCGGGAGACGGCCGTGCCCGCACGCCCCATCGCGTCCTTCGTGCCCTCCTTGACCTGGACGCCCGGGATCTCGGCCAGGGCCCGGAAGATGGTCGCCCGCCCGGACGGCGGCGCCGACGGTCCCTGCCCGAGGAAGTCGACGAGCCTGCCGAACACCCACTGGTCCCGGCCGTCCGCCGTGCTGAAGAGGCGGTGGTGCTGCTCGGCGTTGTAGGCGTCCGCGCGCCGGTCCATCCTCGCCAGCAGCGCGGACGGGGCGCCGGGCAGCGCGCGCAGGTAGTCGTACCACTGCGCGGGTGAGCGCTCCTCGCTGTCGCCGTCCGGCTTCACGTCCGTGACGACCAGCCGCGGCTTCTTGCCCGGCGTCTGGTCGTACCGGGCGGTCTTGAGCCCGTCGAACCGCACCCAGCTCTCCATGTGCTGCACGAAGGACGGGGCGTCCGGCTGCCCGGCCTGGAAGGTCCTGGTGTAGACCCACTGGTGCGATCCGGGCCGGTGGTCGGGCCGGGCCCCGGTGGCCGTCGCGGCGCGCTCCAGCACCTGCGTGGCGCTCACCGGACGCGTGGCGACCGGCGGCGGCGGGTCCCCGCCGCCCGTGACGACCGCGGTGACGGCCGCCGCCCCGGCCGCGGCGGTCCCCACCGCCAGCCCGACCCGCCAGACCGGCATGCGGTGGCGCGGACGAGCCGCCGCCCGGACGAGCCGCTCCCGGCCGGGCGCGACCCGGTCGCGTCCCGGCTCGGGCACCTGCGCGCGGAACGCGCCGACTTCTTCGAGATCGTTCATTCGTCCGTCCCTTCCTGGACGTTCGTCGGATCGGACCCGCCGAGCGCCTCCCGCACCTTCCGGCGCGCGCGGTTCAGCCGGGACCGCACCGTCCCGACCGGGATCGACAGCGCCTCGGCGACCTGCTGGTACGACAGGTCCGCCCACGCGACGAGCAGCAGCACGTCCCGGTCGCGCGCCGGCAGGTCCGCCAGCGCGCCGGCGAGCCGCCGCGAGACGGCCGCCGCGCTGACCCGCGCGTCCGCCCGGTCGATGGCGTCGGTCACCGGGTCGGCGCCCGTGCGCGCCAGCGCCTGCAGCATCCGCGTCTCCGACCTGCGGTGCTTGCCGATGAGGTTCGCCGCGATCCCGTACAGCCAGGGCCGCGCGTCCGGCCGGGCCAGGTCGTAGCGGCCGCGCCGGCGGAACGCGGCGAGGAACGTCTCGGCGACGACGTCGTCGGCCGCTTGGTCGCCGAGCCGGCGCGCGGCGT